>JABMRB010001325.1 GCA_013202865.1 Candidatus Nealsoniibacteriota bacterium
AGTTCAAGGACGGCGACTTCGATCTCGACGGCGACGTCGATTTCGGCGACTACATGATCCTGGAGGCGGCGTTCGGGGAATCGGTCCCCGTCGCGTCGGCCGCGGTGAACATTCCCGAGCCGGGCACGCTGGCGATGCTGCTGCTGGCGGCCGTCACTCTCGGCTGGTGGCGGCAGCGAAGGTGAGTGTTTCGTCGCAAGAGTCGAGCTAAGGGGCTGTCAAACAATAACTCCGCATTCCTCGCCGTAGGACGGATTTTCAATCCGTCTAGCCAAACGAATGAAAGACCCGTCCTACGGTTGCGGTTCTCTCTCTCGACCGCCCTCAAGTCACGCCGCTTCATTTCGCCTTGCTTGCCGGATCAAACTTCCTCCGCAACGTTACCTTGCGCTGGCCTTCGGGACGGATCATCACGCTGGTCTCGTACGATACGCCCGGCTTGAAGACGTTGCCGCAGGTTAGCTCGACGACCGTCTTCTCGAACGGAGCCAGCGCCGGGACCGTGCCGGATGCGAGCTCAACTTCCCGGTCGCCAGTATGTCCAACGATTCTCAGCGGCGCGGGCGTGGACGCCACCTGCGAGAAGTTCTGCACCTCAACGGCGATCGCGAAACCGTCCCCCTGCTTCGTAATGCTTGGAGGACACGCCGAAAGCGCCGGCTCGAGATAGTTCAACCATGGCAGCCGGGCGTAGCCGAACAGCAATTTGCCATCGCTCGTCTTACCGATTAGCTTAGCCGCGAAGTTATCTTCGGTGATTCCGCTACCAGCCGCGTCGAACGTGATAATAAAATCGTCGCCCGACCGTTCCGTCTCGATCGCTTTGCACCCGCCGCCGAAATTCACCTTCTCCGCAGCGCCGAACCGTAACGAGCCGACGTCCACGTCCGCATGCGGATCGAAACCCTGCTCGGCCGCGATTCTCAGGCGGATCGTCTTCGTGTCGGCGGTGATTCGCGGCTTGTCGAGCAGGGTCAACAGCCGGCCGACGGTCAGCGGGATACAGATATGTTTCGAGCTGTGATCGTCACTGGCCTTATCATCGTTCTTCACCACGTCGATCACGGCGAAGTGCATCTGCGTGGCCCGGCCGTGTTCGTCTTGCAGCACCTTGGGCCGCTCGTACTTGTACCAGTCGACCTTGGTCCCGTCCTCGTACACGGCGATCCCCGGCCGATAGGCCGTGCCGGGCTCGATCTTCCAGTCGATTCCATCTCTCGAACGCAGGTGGTAAGCGATCCGACCGCGCCAGTCGTTGACGATCAGGTGATACTGGACGTTCGTCCGCCAGACCACGGGATCTTCAAAAGCGCCCGGCACCGGCGGATAGACGCGTCGGTCCGTAACCTGGTAGTAGGGCGAGATGCCGGTCTTACTGAACCAAACACCGCCCCCGCGGCACACCATCAGGAAGGAGCCGTCCTCACGTCGGGCAAAAGTCAGATTGGAAAGCCCCGCGATAATCCGCCGGCCCCGCGGATTGAACTCGAACTTCTCGCGTTGCCATGGCCCGTCTACGTCGTCGGCGATATAGTAACCCCCGATCACATAGATAACGTATCGTCCATCGGCCAGCCGGAACACCTCCGGGTTATGTCCCTTGCCCACCGTATCCTTCACTCGATACGGCCCCATCGGCCTGTCGGCCACCGCATGCGCAACAAGCGACCCCCCCCACGCATGATGCCCGCGCGGGTGGTCTTCGCGCCACCGGGCGACATAGAGGTGATACTTACCGTCGGCCGCCAGTTTGGCATTGCCACCCCAGTACGACCACTGGCGGTCCTCAATACCATTATCCACGTCACGCGGCTTGACGCTATCGGCCCCCCACGTGTCATCGGTCAACCTGCCCTGAAGCGGCATCGGCAGGAACCGGTCCATAAACTGTCCGCCAAAGACGGGCTTCTCCGGCTCGCCGCCGGTGGTGGGACACGGTGCGGTTGTCAGCAGGATCGCCACGGTCAATCCCGTTACGCATTTCGCTAGATGTACTGTATTCATACGAGCATCATACCTTTCTTCATCTCGTGCAACCACTGCAAGAACCGCTATAGCTATAGCCGAGGGCGGAAGCCCACGGAGGTGTTGCGCTGTCGTTTCCTTGGTCACGGGGTTCGGGATTGGGGATTGGGGATTGGGGATTGGGGGCTGGGGATTGGGGGCTGGGGACTCGGGACTGCACTCCCGAATCCCACCCATCAATCCGCGTCCTTACGAAAATACATGCCCCGTCGATTCTCCCGGTCACCGCGGAACGAACCCGCGTACCGTTTCGGTTCCTTCTCGTACGTGTCTCGTTCATCCTTCGCGAAATAGTAGACGCCTTCCGAATCTCCCTTCTTGTCCCCGTCCTCAAAATCGATTTCCGCCAAGTCCCGCCAATCGCGCGAGACGCAACTGTAGAACTGCTCCGTCGCGAGGTCGTAGATCAAAGCCAAATCGCCGGGCACGGCCCGCGGCAGCAGACCGGAGACGCGGTCTCGCAACGCCGGCTCCAGCACGCTGTCCTGAAGCCCTCTGACCAACTTGGTCCGAAACCCCTTCATCTCCTCGCCGAACTCCGAGACCACGGCCAGCTTCGGCCGACACTGCGTAATCACCCGGGCGGTCCCGATCAACCCGAGATGGTTCGGATAACAGGCCTTGGCCGGGTCCCGCGACGTCTCCGCCGAGAGTTCCGTACGCTTGATCGCCCCGATATGCACGACCAACGCGTGCAACTCCTCGCCGTCCGCCTGCGGATACCGGCGCCACACCTCCTTGCTGCGGTCCGATGCGTCGGCCTCGGGCTTGGCCGATTCCCGCTTCAATGGGAAAAGGCCCGTGTCGCCGGTAAACAAGATCCGCCGGTCCCCGGCATCGGTCGGCAGCGTGAACAGCAGCCCGGTGGCCTGATCCCGGGCGAGCACTTCGTCGTGATAGGCCGGCAGCACCCGAAACTTGCCCCCGCCCAACAGATCGAACTCCGCCCCGGGGTTCATCGTCGTCAGCCGGTCGGTGAAGTCGTTGTCCTTCAAGTCGAGCAGCCCGGAGAATTTCATGAACGACCCGTTGTTGAGGAAGAACCGGACCTTCCTCTGCGGCTGTCCCTCGTCTTTGGCCTTGTCGTTAAACTCGTGCAACAGCGCCCGCAAGCTCTCGAAGTCGATCGTGTGATCGTTGTGGGCGTGCGTGAGGATCACGTTATGGACGTCGCAGATCCGACAGCGTGCCCGGTCGAAGTTATCGAGGAAGTCGTACCCCGGGTCGATCACGGTCCCATGCCCGTTGTGCCAGATGAAGTATCCCCCGCCGACCACACGCTCTTCGTCTTCCGAAGGCAACGCCGGCGTATACGAATTCCACCTCCGCAACACCAACAACAGCGACCGCCCGGGATCGAGCCTGGAACCCGGCTTGAGGAAGCCCTGCCGCCTCTTCTCTTCGTGCTCTTGTTTGTCGAGGTACTCCTCGGCCTCGTCGCGAAACGCGTCTCTGAGAAACTCGATCAACGCGGGAAGTTGCCCAAGGGGGTCTTCCGGCTTCGCTTCCTCCGGTGCCTTGTCAGGAAACAGTTTCGCCCACTCCGTTGCAGCGTCCACTCCACTGAAGCCGCAGATTGCCCAGAAGTCCCCCTTCCAGCGTTCTGCGTCCAACTTGGCCGCGCTGCCTATGAGCGTGACCGCCTCCGCCGAATTGTCACGTCCGAGTTCAGCAACCGCCCATTCGCGATAGCTCAATGAGTTGTGGGGTCCCTCCGCAACGGCCATTCCAAACCACTCGATCGCCCCGTCCAAGTCGCCTTTCTCCGCCAACGAAACGCCCCGCTGACACATGGTGTGTGAGTCTTTGGGGTTCTCCGTCAGCACCTTGTCGAACCACTCGATCGCCGTGTCCACGTCGCCCTTCTTCGTCAACGAAACGCCCCGCTGACGCATGGCATCCCAGTCCTTGGGGTTCCCCGCCAGCGCCTTGTCGAACCACTTGATCGCTCCGTCCTCGTCATCCTTCTTCGACAAGGAAACGCCTATCTGGCACATAGCGTCCCAGTCTTTCGGGTTCTCTGCCAGCGCCTTCTTGAACCACTCGATTGCCCCGTCCTGGTCGCCCTTTTCCGACAACGAAACGCCCCGCTGACGCATCGCGTTCCAGTCGTTGGCGTTCACTGCCAACGCCTTGTCGAACCACTCGATTGCCCCGTCCTCGTCGCCCTTCTTCGACATCGAAACGCCCTTATTG
>JABMRB010001326.1 GCA_013202865.1 Candidatus Nealsoniibacteriota bacterium
ACTATCGTCAGACTTCGCTCAACGAGCAGATGTCGCTGGCGGCCGATGCCCGGGTGGTTTGGGGTGGCGAAGAGGCCGTGCGTGCGATATCCGCCTTGCCCCGCCGCGAGCACTGCGTGGATGTTGTCTTCGGACCGAAGTATTCCATCGCGCTGGTTGGGCGAAAGCTGCTGGAGACCGGGGGCGACGAACTCGACTCGGCCGTTGCCGCGCTGGTCCGCGACGTCGCCTTCTCCGACCAACGGGCATGTTCCGCTCCGCAAACGATCTTCATGGAGCACAACGCCGGTTGCTCGTTGCAGCAGCTCGCCGAGGCCTTCGCCGGCCATCTGGCCGCATTGCCGGCCAAACCGGCCCTCGACGCCCATACGACCATGCAGATTCTCAACGTCCGCGCCGAGTGGGCTATGGACGAGTCGAAAGACGTGATCGCCTCGGCAGACGGGACCAATTGGACCGTCTGCACCGACGCGGAAGTCTCGCTGAAAGAGGCCGTCCAGTCGCGGACCGTCTTTCTGACCGAAATCGACTCGTGGCGCGAGGTAATTCCGCTGCTGACGCCCAAGGTGCAGACGATTGGCATCGCGATGGGCGACAGCGACGAGGCCCTGGCACTGGGCGAAGCCGCCACCACCGCCGGCGTCGCCCGGTGTGTGCGGCCGGGCCTGATGAACAACTACGAATCTCCCTGGGACGGCAAGCTGCTCGTAGGCCAACTGGTCCGCTGGGTGACGCTAAAGCACTGAATGGGGCCATCGCGGCACTCCCTCTGCGGTGTTGTTGTGAAAAAACCTCATTTTCATGGATTTTGTTGTGTAATCCAAACCTTCTGTGTTATAATCAGTGGAAGTCAACAGCGTCGTTGAGGCGGCGCGGACGGGCAAGACATTTCACAACGAGAATTTAGTCGCATGTAGCCGGATTCGCAAGAATGATTCAGTCGTCGCAGCATTCGACTGAATTCTTGCGAATCCAGCTACTCGAAACATCAAGCTGAACAAAGCATTGGCCGATATAGCCCGCAGGTGGGGTTGAATTGCGAGCGCAGGGCAGCATGGGGAACTATTTTCAAGAAACCGTGTCCCGTCGAGGTGATTTCCTTGACATATTTTTCTGGTTTGGTAAGATAGTGAAAGTTGTCTGATTGTGTCGAGGCTGCGCGGCTGCGTTTTCGCTGTCGTGTCGCGACCACAGCAGAACCTGACCAGCACTTTAACAAGGCCGATTGGCCCAAGGAGGCAGCGGTGTTCAAGCTTACTCTTCTTAGGGGACGATATGTCCTCGCGGTCGCTGTATGTACATTGCCCTTCTTAGTTCTCTCGACGGTTGTCGGGCACGCCGAAACAATCGTGATCGATTCCTTTGATTCGCCGGACCCGTACGAACTGCTGTTCTGTCCGGGCGAGGCACCTTGGGGAGACGGGAATCCTTGCGCGATGGAGAACGTGGTTGCGGGAGTTGTCGGTGGGGAACGCGACGTATTCGTTGAGACACGCGGCGAGCCAAGAGCGATTTCGGCCATCGGGATGGTCGGCTACGAACCCAGCTACGAAGCGGGTATCCTTGCACTGGCTACTTACGGATTCGGCGACCTCGGATCGGCGTCCTACGTGATCCTCCAATACGACGGCGTAGACGACGATGAGGCCGAAACCATCTGGCCAGCGTTGACCAATTCCGAACAACTGAACACCGACTTGACCGGCGACGGCACCAACACGGCGTTCGTCTTCGGTTTCCTCGGCCTGGACGCCGGCAGCAATCGCGACTCGCTGGACCTGAATATCGTGGTCAACGGTCCGGAAGGTTCGGCTGCCTATTCGGGCGCCATCCCGGAATCGCCTCTTGCCTTCAATCACACGGTTGATTTCGCAGATTTCACCGTCGCGGGGGCAAACCCGTTCAACGCTGCCACCAGTGTCACGATCACGCTAAACAACCCGACCACGCCGTCGAAGAACATCGACTTCGAGTTGGACTCGATCTCGGCCATACCCGAACCGTCCACGCTGGGACTGCTGGCGCTAGGATGCCTGGGATGTCTCGTCGGCGTCACGGCACGGCGCTGGCGAAGGAGATAGGTACGAGTCGCCCGTGGCCAAGCGTGTTTCCGCCGATTGCGAGAACGTGACCGACGATAAGCGATCGGCGTCGGCCCCATTGCCCCAACGGCGTTGGTGGAAGAGGCGGCTCGTCGTCGCAAGCGTGCTGGTGGCGAGCATTTGGTTCTGCCGCGACTTCATTCTCTGCGGAGTCGGCGGACTGCTGGTCCTCGACGAGTCGGACGGCGAGTTCAACGCCGTCGTTATTCTGGACATGAGTTCTGGAGGCAGCGACCGCTACGTCGAGGCGGCAGCTCTCTATCGTGCAGATCCGGCGAGGCAGGTGCTGCTGTTCGAGTCCTACCGAAGCCCGCTGGTGTGCATTGGTGCGATTCCCGCACGAGACGTCGTCGGCCGCAGGCAACTGGCCGATCGAGGCGTACCCACCGAGGACATCGAGCTGATTGCCGGCGCGCCGCGGGGTGCGTGGGAAGCCGCCCATTGCTTGCAGGCATGGCTGAAGGACCGCGGCGACGCCCGCCCGTTGATCTTGTGCCACCGGTTCCACAGCCGATGCCTGCGTCACGTTCTGGACGAAGTACTTGAGGAGGATGCCGCGCGGGTCTTCGTTCGTGCCCTGCCCGGAGATCGCGCCGACGAGACCAACTGGTGGAAGAGTCGAGACGGCGTGAAGGACGTCTTCTTCGGATATTTTCGGCTTGCGTACGTCTGGTGCATGGGCCAGCGCGAGGCGGTGAGCGAGCGGGTCCACATTGAGGACAAGCCGGAGGCCTCTCGTGGAACCTTTGAGGAGGCCCGCTCATGAGACGTCGGCGAATCCTCCTTTGGGCGTCGGTCCTGGCCGTCGTTGCGTTGGCAGCGCTCTATCCGGCCCGCCACCCGCTGCTGAGAGGCGTCGGGCAATGGCTCGACGTCGGCGCGGACCCGCGGCCAGCCGATTACGTCATGCCGCTCGGGGGCGATGAGAACACACGACCGTTCGCCGCGGCCGAGCTGATTCGCGATGGCAAGGCCTCCAGGGCGATCGTCGCCAACATCCGGCCGAGTTCCGACACAGATGCCGGGCTGGTGCCGACCACGCACGGTGTCATGCGTCAGGTGCTGATGCACTACGATGTTGCTTCCGAAGACATCGTGACCATCGGCGACCACTGCGACAGCACCTACGACGAGGCCCGGGCCCTGGCGGGCTTCCTGCAGGGTCACCCCGATGCGCACGTCATCGTGGTCACCGGCCATTACCATACGCGACGCACCCGCTGGATCTTCCACCGGGTGCTTGCCGACCGATCCGCTCAGGTCTCGTTCGCATCTGCCCCGGCGCACAATTTCCGGCTCGAGACCTGGTGGAGCAACGAGAGGGGGGCCGAACTGGTCGTTGCGGAGTATCTGAAACTAACGTACTACGCCTTTCGATACGGCCAGGCGGCATCTTGGACGATCGCGTGCCTTGTCTTGGCGTCGATTGCCTGGGCGTACCGAAAATATCGGCCGTGTCAGGGTGGCGCAAACGTTCCCTGCGTGTCCTCACCGTCCGAGCAGCCGACGGAATCTGCGGCGCCGCTGCCTGCACCCCGGTCGGCGCAGACGGTGCGATTCACACCGGGGCGTCGTCGCAGGGCGGTCGACTTGCTGCTGAAGGCGGCCTGCCTGGCGTATCTGCTTACGCTGAGTTTGCTGCTTCTGTGCGAGGATCCCCTACGACCGATGCATGTTGGGGCCGGTTTGTTGGCATGGCTTCGTCCGCT
Organism: Candidatus Nealsoniibacteriota bacterium; assembly: GCA_013202865.1. Taxonomy (GTDB): domain Bacteria; phylum Planctomycetota; class Planctomycetia; order Pirellulales; family Thermoguttaceae; genus JABMRB01. The sequence goes on from JABMRB010001326.1 coordinate 3,812, forward strand.
GGTCCCGGTATCCCACCTGCTCAGTTTTCTGACATTGACGGTGCTGGCGATGGCCGCTCGCTGGCCCAGGTCACGTTGGCAGGCCGTTGTGCTCCTATTGGCGTATGCCGGCGGCACCGAGTTGCTTCAAGGTTGCGTCGCGGACAGGACCCCCGAATGGGTGGACCTATTCCAGAATGTTGCTGGGATAGCGATTGGAATGGCGCTCTGGTTGTTGGTGACAAACCTTGCGACTAGGCTAACAGGAAGAGGAGGTACCACCGGTCGACAAATCCCCTCCTGACGTAGTGTTTACCGTGGTCACAATGCTGGTCGTAAGGGAAATCGATGGTACAATGAATTTTTCGGCGGGCATCGGTCGCCGTTTCAGGGCAACCTATCTCGGAGGGGGGCAAGGGGCACCGGTCGGCCAGTCCACCAGCATTCACTAGTCGGATCACTAGAGCCCCTTCGATTCTCGCCGTTTGAGAACTGCGGTGGGCGTCCTTTCGTAGTACGTTTATTCGGACCGAATCGAATTTGTCAGCGTTATAAAGGTGTATGCATGAAGACCTTGAACTTGCGTTTGGTCATCATTCTTGGAGTATGTGCGATCGTTCTCTTGACCGTAGTATACTTCGGTCACGGTTTTCAGAACCGCCGCAACGCGGGCTTCTACTATCGCCAGGCCGAAACCTCCGAGCAACAGGCCAAGGAGGCCGAGGGGAAGGGCGACCTGGAAACGGCGAAAAAGGAGAAGGAGCAGGCGATCAAGCAACTCGCCTGGTATCTCAACCTTCGGCCGGACGACGTGGACGCGCAGGAGAAGCAGGGTCTCCTGATGGCCGACTTGGCGGTCGACCCGAAGACGAAGATGATCATTTCATGGAATATGTTCTCACCCGCATGGATCAAGCTCGAGAACGTGGTCGGGCAGGATCCGACTCGGAGCATCGCGCGACGCCGTTTGATCGATCTCGCGATGCACATGGGGAGGCGACGCCATGCGGACGCGAGACGACACATCGAGGTCTTTATCGAGTCCACTCCTAAGGACGCAGAGCTTTGGGATCTGTTGGGGCAGTGCCAGGGGAGTGCCCGTGAATTCGACGAAGCGATCGAGTCCTACGAGAAATCCATTGAATTGGACCCCTCGCGACTGGACTCGTACGATCATCTGGCCCGCCTGTTGCGATATCGGGAGGACGATCCCGACAAGGCGGATGAGTGGATGCAGAAGCTGGTGGAAGTCAACGCAGAATCGGCTCCGGCTTGCGTCCTGTATGGGAAGTACCTGAGCGGGATCGGCCTGAACAACGAGGCGCTGGAGCAGGCGATCCGCGGGCTTGAGTTAGCGGCAGACGACAAAGACTCGCTGCAATTGACTGCCAATTGTGCCTCGGCAAAGATACGAGAAGACTGGATCCGTAGCGAGAGAGGGCTCGGCGACGTTATTCCGGGAATCGAAGCCACCTTGGAACTATCGGAGGACGGCCAGACGGTTTCCCGAATCATGGTCGGCCCAGTGAAAGAAGACTCAGCGAAGAAAGACTCAGCGAAGGAAGACTCAGCGAAGGAA
>JABMRB010001327.1 GCA_013202865.1 Candidatus Nealsoniibacteriota bacterium
AGGGAGCTTAACGAGATCGGCGACATTTTCGGGGTTGAACGGCGTTATGCGAAGTACGACGACGTGCTGGCCGATCCGGCCGTCGACTTCGTCCACATCAACACGCCGATCCCCGACCACGGACCGATGTCGATCGCCGCGCTGAAGGCCGGAAAACACGTGATGTGTACCGTGCCGATGGCCACCAGCGTGGACGATTGCCGGCAGATCGTCGAACTGGTCCGGCAGACCGGGCTGAAGTACATGATGGCCGAGACGGTCGTCTACTCCCGCGAGTTTCTCTTCGTCCGAGAGCTTTACGAAAAGGGCGAGTTGGGCAAGATCCAGTTCCTCCAGGCCAGCCATCAGCAGGACATGGACGGCTGGCCCGAGTATTGGCCCGGGCTGCCGCCGATGCACTACGCCACGCATTGCGTCAGCCCGTGCCTGGCCCTGACGCGCGGGGAGGCGGAGTACGTCTCGTGCTTCGGCTCCGGCACGATCCGCGAGGAACTGATCGCCAAGTACGGCTCCCCGTTCGCCGTGGAGACGACGCATTTCAAGTTCCGCAACTCCGACCTCTCGGCCCGCGTCCACCGCTCGCTATTCGACGTCGCCCGGCAGTACCGCGAGAGTTTCGACGTCTTCGGCTCGAAGCAGGCGTTCGAGTGGCCGTTGGTCGAAGGCGACGGCCCGGTGCTACACACGGCCAAGCTACCGCAGGCCGAGACCGCCCGGCGCGTGAAGGTACCCGACTACGCACACCTCTTGCCCGAGGAGATCCGGCACTTCACGACGAAGACTTTCCTGGATCTGGAAGAGTACCAGCACCTCGCCTCCAGCGAAGGGGCCGACCCGGACGGTTCCCACTCCCACCTGGTCACCGACCCGGGCTCGCTGGAAGGCCATGGCGGTTCGCACCCGCATCTGGCCCACGAGTTCATTTCGGCGCTGTTGGAAGATCGCGATCCGTTCCCCAACGCGGTGCAGTCGGCCAACTACACGTGCGTAGGCATTTTGGCACACGAATCGGCGATGAAGGGCGGAGAGCGGATTTCGCTGCCGGAGTTTACGTTGACGTAATTGAGAGGCCATAAACGCGGTCACTACGAAACGAATCGTGCGCAGTTGTTCCGGAATTCGGCCTCTGGAAGGAAACAATTGCCGGCGTCGGGATTGCGATGGGCGTCTGCAACTGCTTGTCTGCCAATCGGTTACGTCGCAACATCGCGCAGCTCGCGTCGGCCGAAACGGGAATTTTGCCGGCATACGTCCCACGAGGTTTTCCGGGCACGGCAGTCCGCACTCTCCGTAAGTTCTTGTCGGCACATATCTTACGAATCGGCACGGGGTCTTGACTCCTCGCCGGCGTCGGTCAGCTTCGCGTCGCTTGTCGTCGTCGCAAGCCATTCGGCGGCAAGGGGTTACGAATTGTTTCCGAGATTTTCAGAGGCAAGAGGAAACAATTCCCGCCGGGCAGTTTGGCGTCGTCCGCAGCGGAGGATTCGTTGAATTATCAAAGATCGATGTACCGGCAATGGTACGGGTACAAGTGTATCGTATTTCTACGGCCCGTTCCAGGTGAAAAAAAGGGCCAGTTCAATTCCGAGTAATTGGCCAGCGTCGATTCCCCATGTGAGCACTGTCAAAGAAACGGTGTGCTGACGATGTTCTCGCGGGTGGCCCCGACACTTTTCCGCAATACGCACTGCCACTTCTCACGTCATTCCAGAAAACGTGTCGGGGTTGCGGAGCAACAAGAGACGCGGGTGGCCCAGGTCTTTTTCCGGCGAGGACTGACCACTCGGGTTCGATGTTTTCGGAAAAAGGCCTGGGTGACAACGTCACAAGAGGGTAAGCGGTCACAAACGAATCTGTTGTCCCGTCGGCGCCCGGCTGACGCGCGCCATCGTGGAGTCGTTACCTCGGTATGCGCCCGTTATCCCATCGGACAAGGGGCGCCGTGATCCTCCCGTTGCTGCGCAACACCGACGATTTTCCGAATGAATCTTGTGAAGTGGCAAGGTCTACTGCGGAAAATCATCGCTGCCACCCGCGATCCGCTCCCCAGCGCGGTGCAGTCGGCCAACTACACGTGCGTAGGGATTTTGGCACACGAATCGGCGATGAAAGGCGGAGAGAGGATTTCGCTGCCGGAGTTTACGTTGACCGGGGAGTGAGGGGGGGCCGTTGACCGCCGTCAAGCGTTCACGCTATGGCTGTGCGCCGTCGACCCGTCGAAGAATGCTTTGGAACATCGGTTGATCGTCGAGATGTTCGAGTTCCAAGCAGGTACGGAGCGTTCTTGCTAGCGCCTGCTCGCCCGAGAACCCCTCCTTGCCACTTACAAGTGGATGCACGTACCAATAGAAGAGTGCAAAGAAGTCGTGACCGTTCATCTGGTGTCGCGGATCAGGCAGCAGACGCGTTTCGTTCCGCGCTATCTCGGTGTGAAATTCTTTCAACCGCGGTAGCTGACTGTTATTCATCAAGTACCGTTGCACAAACTTGTCTCTGTCGAATACAATCGCCTCTTCTCTTCTTTCACACACTTTGTCAAACGACATCCAGGACATTCCCAGTTTCAGAGTCTGATTCGACAAACGTATTACAAACAGAGACTGGAGAACTTTCGCAAGCTCGCTGAGAACCGTCTTGGCAGCAGGCAGGCCGGGGACGCCAGCCAGATGTCCAAACTTCTCGATAACACGTTCGTCAAACCAGTACATCTCGAGGCAAGAGAAATCCGTCGAGAATAGAATCGAGCAACCGAGGTTGACCTTATTGACCCGGTCACAATCTGGGAAGCGTCCCATTAGTTGTTAAAAGTTGACGATGGTCTCCCGTTCGGCGAAAATCGCCGGATGGAAAAACTTTAACTGGCTGGAATTGCTTCCAGCCACGGAAAGGAGACCATCGTCAT
>JABMRB010001328.1 GCA_013202865.1 Candidatus Nealsoniibacteriota bacterium
CGGCTCAGCGAAGGCCGCAACGAGTTCGGCGTGCCGATCCTCAGCAAGGTGCCGTACCTGAAACGCTTGTTCAAGAACGTCGGCATCGGCCGCGAAACCCAAAGCCTTCTGATGATGGTCACACCACGGATCATCATCCAGGAGGAGGAAGAAGAACGGCTCGGAATCACCCCACCCACCTAGTTCACGTCCACCTACCCCTCCCCACCTTTTCGACTACCCCCCTCCCGGGACCGTCGCCGGCTATCCCCCCTGGCCGGCGATGGTCGTTTCTTGGCAGCTCCCCAACGGCGAAAGCACCGCCTGCAAAAAACGCCCCCCGCTCTCGTACCAGCCCTCGCCGGTGAATCGGCACCAACTCAGATCGATCAGAAAGCCGATCCACTGCGAGTACCCGTCCTCCGAGCAGGTGCCACTTTCCGACGAGATACTGGTCTCCAAGGAGACGATCATCCGGCGGTCGGCCAAGGGCATCGGGTGGTAGAAGCCCAGGCCGCGCACCGAAAGGTGTTTGCCGATGACGACGATCGTTTCGCCTTCCGGGGTCACTCCGTCGCTGCCAACGGGCGTCAGGTGGACCAGCGACGGGAACGGGTAGCGCGTCTCCCTGCGCCGTTCGGTGATGTCGCGGTCCGGATAGAACGTAGCCAGCAGACCCCAGATCTGCGTGTGGACGTCGTCCTCGAAGAGCTCACCATGCTGTGGCAGCAGGTCCAGTTGCGGCGTCAAAACGGGTGGCGGCTGGTCAAGTGTTGTCTGCATTGGCATTGTCTGCATTGGCAATCCCCCTTCCAATCACATGGCTGCCGGCAACCTCCGGCATTTCCCCGGCGCGGCACGAATTCGCACGGCGCTCGAAAGTTGGTATATGACCGCGGGCACGGGGTTGGACAGATGCGGCGAAACACCGCGACGGAAACTGCCCGCCGGCCGAATAATCGAAAAGAACCGAGAAGAGTAACTCCGGGTCGGCGCGAACAATCGCCCAACCAAGACAAGCCTAGTTCAGAAAACGCAGGCTGTCAAATCGGCCGCTATCCCCCGTTGCCAACCACATCAGGCCCCGCACTGCGGGCCGAGCCGCGGGCCGGATCCGACGTGGCACGTTGCTCGGCCGCCTTGCGACGATTGGTCCGCAGCAGTTTCGCGTTCGGCTGTACGGCCAAGCCGCGGTCGAATACGGCCAGCGCCTCTTCCGCCTGCCCTCGCTTCAGCAGTGCCAGACCCTGATCGTTCACTGCGCCGGCCTCCGCCGCCAGCACCTCGGGCACCGTGCCGTGCCGGCTCTTCGCGCGGGTGAACAGCGCAAACGCGGCGTCCGGCTTGCCCTGCTCGAACAACGAGCGGGCCCAACGCCGGTAGACGTCCATGCTCGCCCGGTGGAAGTAGGGGCGATCGGGCAGCTTCGTTTCGGCCCGACACAACACTTCCAGCGCCTCTTCAAACTCTCCGGCCCCGCATAGATGTTCCATCCATTGATGGTGGATGTGGACGTAGTTCGGCGTAAAGGTGGGATATTTCGGATCGAGCGCCAGCCCGCGGTGCAAAAGGTCGACCGCCTCGGCGAACTGGTGCTTGCTGCCGGCGGCGATCGCCCAGTTGTTGATCGTTGCCAACAGGTTGCCGCGGGCGGTCGTGCTCGACGGGTCCAGCCAAAGGGCCTTCGCGTTGGCTACGGCCGCCTGCTCGAACTGCTTATCGGCTAACAGATCGACGCCCCGGTTGTAGTAGATCATCGCCACCATTTCCACCGGCGAGACCTCGCGGGCCGTCGCACGGGCTTTGGCCGGATCGCGCCCCAGCGTCTTCTTCACCATCTCGGCCTGTTTCCTGGGGTCGCCCATCAAGCGAAACCAGCTCGGGCAAGTGGTTTCTACCTCGAGCGGACCCTTGTCGAGCACCACCCGGCTCATCGCGTGGCCCGGTATCTCCAATCCGCGAACCGTCAGCCCCATCCGCTCGGCGAGGCAGTTGTATAGCACCGATGCACTCACGCAATTGAAGTCCCCCTGCGATAAGGCCTCCCGCAGATCGGTACACTCGATGCGGTAGTTTCCGCGGAGCACCCGCGCGTGCATGAACTCGAAGACCGCGATCGCCCGGCGTCGGGGGTCGGCCGTCTTGTCGCTCGACTTGCGGAACTCGGCCGCCAGGGCATCCAGTTGAGATTCGTACCGCGACACGGTCTTGGTGTCCTCGGCGCCGCTGGCGATCAGGGCGGCTTCCAACAGCGAGTGCTCGTCCAATTGACCGTCGCCCGAATCGGCGAACAGCTTCTCTTCCAGCGCACTGAGCCGGCCGGCAAAGAAGGTCTCCGGTACCTTGGCCGAAACGTCGCCGGTATCCTTCGGCCCCTCGGCAGGCGCGAAACCACCCGCGGCCAGAAAGACGGCCGCCAGGACGATCAACCCGCGGGTGGACGGGATCGCAGAAATGCCGCCGGCGATTCGTTGGGGTCGAGCTTGAGGCATGAATGTTCGTTTCGTTGCGGTGGTGTCGGTTCTACCGTCTACGGACCCGCTGACGGTGGCGGAATGATGAACAGTCGCAACAAATATACGTTGCCCAAATGCAACGTGCCAGGAAAACGGTGAGAAGATGCCCGGATTATCCCGCTTGCAGGTCGCTTTGCGACGGTAGAATGCATGATGCAAATAAAGCCGCGACCGCTGGTCGCGCCCTGGTCGCGGCCTGATCGCGGCCTGATCGCGACAACCAATCGCACTCCGGGGCGCGACCACCGGTCGCGGCTTTGTGCTTACGGTAGATCGTGGCCCATCTTGTCGCGCTTCGCGGCCAGGTAACGCTCGTTGTGCTCGTGGATCGGCCCGATGATCGGTACCTGATCGGCCACCTCCAACTCGAAGCCGCCGTAGATGAAGGCGTCCGTCTTCTTCGGGTTGTTCGTCAGCAGACGCACCCGCGAGAGCCCGAGGTCCTTCAACACCTGGATACCCACGCCGTAGTCGCGGCTGTCGGCATGGTGGCCCAGGGCCAGATTGGCCTCGACCGTGTCCAGCCCCTTATCTTGCAGGCTGTAGGCCTTGATCTTCTCGACCAGTCCGATCCCGCGGCCTTCCTGCGGCAGGTAAACCAACACACCGGCCCCCTCCTGACCGATCATCTCCATGGCCAGTTGGAGCTGATCGCCGCAATCGCAACGCAGCGACGCCAACAGGTCGCCCGTAAAACACGACGAATGCAGCCGCACGAGCGGTTCCGGGCGATCGCTCGGGTCACCCAGCACGATCGCGATCGGTTGCTGGTCTTCGTATTCCACGCCGTACGGGATAATCCGCGTCATACCGTATCGCGTGGGAAGCTCGGCTTCGGCCAGCCGGTAGACCAGCTTTTCGCTGCGGCGGCGGTAACGAATCAGTTCCTCGATGGTGATGATTTCGAGGCCGTGTTCACTTGCCACCTCGAACAACTCGTCGCGCGTGGCCCGATCGCCATTCTTGCTGAGGATTTCGCAGAGCACGCCGGCCGGCTGGACCGAAGCCATCCGCGTCAGATCGACGGCCGCCTCGGTATGGCCGGCTCGCCGCAACACGCCACCCCGCTTCGCAATCAACGGATAGAGGTGGCCCGGGCGAGCGAAATCCTTCGCCTTGCTCTTAGGATCGACGATCGCACGGATCGTGGTCGACCGCTCCTGCGCCGTGATTCCGGTACGGCAACTCTTGTGATCGACCGGGATGGTGAACCCGGTGCCCAGCGGCGCCGTGTTATCGTCCACCATCGGCGGCAATTCGAGCCGCTCGCAGACCTCCGGAAGGATCGCCATGCACAGCAGCCCGCGACCGTGGGTAATCATGAAGTTGACGATTTCCGGAGTCACCTTCTCGGCGGCACAGATGAAATCGCCCTCGTTCTCGCGGTCCTCATCGTCCATGACTACGACCATTTTCCCTTGGCCGATCGCTTCGACGGCCGCCTCGATCGTTGAGAATTTGTACGACACGGAATAGCTCCATAAAGTGGGGTTCGCACCCCGCATTAGCGGGGGCTGCACTGCTGGCAGCGCGGCGGAGAGAAGTCTGCCGGGTGGCCGATCAGCTATCATTGTATCCGCTCCGCCACGCCCTGTCACGTCCCCAACGCAGGGGGTGGCATCGCAACGGATCGCGGGGTAATGGGCGCAAACTACGTCGTTACTGCCGGTTCAGCCGATTTTCTCGATTCTACCGGTTATCCGGCCGATAGATCCTCGTAGGGGTCTATGTGGGCCCCCAATTGCCGACACCAACGGTGCCGGACCAACTTGAGGAAGCCGAAATGACCAAACGAACCATTCTCCTGGGCATGATTTCCGCGGTGCTGCTTGGCGGCAGCGGGTGCTGTGTGATGGACTCGATCATCCGCCGGCCGTTCGGGCCGGGAACGGGGGTCGATACGGACCACTGCGGCCCGGACTGTCCCAGCGTCAGTGCGACTTGCCAGCCGACGCTCGAACTGCCCTACGAACGAGTACGCCCGGCCCCATGCGATTCCGTCTGCCCATCGGATTGCGGATCGGGGTGTGGATCGGAGTGCGAATCGCAGTGCGAATCGCAGTGCGAATCGGAATGTGGATCGGAATGTGGCCCGTGTGGCCAGTGCGGGCGAGCGTGCTGCGGGCCCTTGTCGACGATCGCTGCGCTGTTTGCCGTGCCGACTTGGTGCGGCAACGGTTGCGGGGAGATCTACTGGGGCGATTTCCACGGCGACCCGCCCGACTGCTGCGATCCATGCGATTGCCACGGCGACTACACGAGCGTCAACCCGGGCCCCTGCGGTCGCGGTTGCGCAACCCAGGCCGGCTGCTCGGATTGCGGTCCGCCAGCCTGCGGTCCCACGGGCTGCGGTGAGGCGGTCTGTGGTCACACGGGCAACGGATTGGTCGGTCCGACGGGCCGCGTCCCGGGCATCGTCGTCAACGACACCAAGGCCGCTCCGTCCGCCCGCGTCGCCCGAGCGCCCAAGCCATCAGCCAAGTAAGCGGCGGAACGTCAGAGGCATCGACTCGGCCCACGCCTCATGCGTGGGCCGTTTCATGCGCCCCGGCACGTTACGCCCAACGCGTTGAACAACAAAGCCCGGGGTAAGCGTAGCGGCGCAGCCGCGGAGCGTCACCCTGGGTTGCGTGCGATACCCCCAAGCCAACCCTGAAAGGGTTGTACAAACGGCCGCCCCTTGTGGAACCCTTTCAGGGTTATCGTGGCCGTGGCGTCGCGTCCTCCTGCCTGCAACACTTCTTGAACTTCTTGCCGCTTCCGCACGGGCACGGCTCATTCCGTCCCGTGCGTACTGTGGCCGGTGCCAGTTCATCAGGCGGCCGGTCGTATCGACGCGAAACACCGGATCGAATAGGGGCGCTGCGTCGGCCGATTTCCTTGACCTTCTCGTAGCGCCACTGAATGTCTCTGAGGTCATTCCCGAAACGCTCCTGCCAAGCTGACAGAACAGTCTCTGCCTCGCCCCGTGTGCCGCGCCGACACTCCAGGACCTCGGCAGATCCATCAAGGGACACCTGCGCCAGAAAACGTTCCTCGGCAACGGCCACGTCTCCGGGCTTGCGGGATGGCACACAGCGAACGAACGTCAGGTGGACCTCGCGGCAATGACATTCCGGGTTGGGGCAATACGAATCGTCTACAAGATACTCCTCGCCCTCGTGCTTGAAACTACAGAAGAAGGACGAACTATTGGCTCTCCCTTCCGACCGATCATGGATGATATCGCCGAATGCGACCAACGTTCCATCCTCGACCCACTGCGGGTCGATGCGATACTCTTCCAGGCGCCGGGCAATCCGCGATTTCTCCTCGTAGACTTCCTGCATAGCCTCCCTCTCGCAGGGCGGGTAATCCCGTAAGAACTCCTGCGCCAGCCGGGCAACCTCCGGCGAGCGGTGCGACGGGACGATTTCCTCCCAGGTCCGGCCATCCAGCCGCACTTGAAAGACCATCGCTTCAGCAGCGGATTCGCCATCCTCCACCAGTTCGCGGAAGTGGAAAGTCACTTCCGCACATTCGCACTCACGATTCGTGCAGCAAACTGTCTTCACCCGAAAAGGGCGTGGATGTGACGAGAATCGAACCAGCTCGGGCTTCATGGCGGACCACTGATGGCGTTGGTTGGGCAAACTGACACTTTAAGAATCCCACCC
>JABMRB010001329.1 GCA_013202865.1 Candidatus Nealsoniibacteriota bacterium
AACCTGCCGTTCCATTACCAGTGGTTGAAGAACTGGGAATACGTGTAATTTGTAGGGTGCGTGCAACGCACCTGCACCGGATGTTGTGGATGTTGTCGTGCGTTTCACGCACCCTACAAGAATCCCCCAAAGGAAAACCCCGCCATGATCCGCAAAACGTGCCTCACTCTCTCGGTCGGCCTGCTCGTTGCGATGCTCGCCGACAGCTCGTACGCCCAGCAGCCGCCCTCGATCCTCGACTACCTCGGCCGCCGGGCCGCACGGTTGACCGCACAACTCCCGCCCGTGCCCGGTACGCTCGACGCCTGGCAGACACACCGCCGCGAGATACTCGGCAAACTAACCGTCGCGCTGGGCCTGCCCGAACGGGAGCCGATGAAAGCGGCCGTTGTCGACAGCAGCCTCGACGGCGATCTGGTCGTCGAGAAGGTCGCCTACCTCTGGGCCGAGCGGGCCTACGTCACCGCTACCGTGATCCGCGACCGCAAAGCCACCGGCCGCCGACCGGCGATCGTGATCCCCTCGGGTTGGCTGGGCCACTACACGTTCCAGCCGTATCGCAAGTTCGTCGATGCCATGGCCCGGCACGGACTGGTCGTCCTCTTCATCGACGATCCCCGCACGGGACGACGCCAGGCGCCCCGCGCCGGGCTGTACGCAGCCGCTTCCGCGGCAGGCACGCAAGTGGCCGGCATCCAAACGTTCGACGCGATGCGCGGCCTGGACTACCTGGCCACCCGAACGGACGTCGACCCGAACAAGATCGGCATCGCCGGCTTGGGTGAAGGCGCGTTGCAGGCCTATTTGGCGGCGGCCATCGAGCCGCGATTCCAATTCGTCGCGGCCGTCGGCGGCACCACAACCTACCAATCCCTCGTCCGGGCAGCCGGGGAGGGAAAGGGGCCGGAAGATCCGTCCGCCTTCGTGGCCGGCATGCTCCGCTTCGCCGACATGGACCGCATCGCCGCATGCATCGCGCCGCGGCCCGTGCTGATCGCCGGCGGCAGCGGAACCTGGCCGGGCGACGGTTGCGCGAAAGTCGTCGACACGATGAAGGCCGTCTATGGACTCCACGACGCCGCAGACCAAATCCGGTTCGTCCCGGGCGGTCCGTCGGTCGATATGACTCCGCACATTGCGGAAATCACGCGTTGGATCGACGCCCACGTGCTGCCGTCCTTGAAGGATTCCGGCGCACCGCCGGCTGCGTATGGCAAGCCCGAGGACCCCGACTTCAGCATGCTCCACTACATGCAGCGGCAACTGGCTCGGCAGACCTCGTCGCCAGATCGTGCCGACGTGGTCGGGTGGCTGCGCGACGCGTGTGCCTTGCCGAATCTGAAGCCGGCGGCCGACAAAGTCGTCAAGGTCTCCGAAGCTGACGGCCTGGTGACCGAGCGGCTCGTCCTTGGCATCGACGAGGACTACTGCTGCCCCGCCGTACTAATCCACTCGGCCGGTGCCGCTGCCGCGAAGCAAGCCGCCGTCATTCTCTCGCACGGCGACCGGCAGTCGGCCGCCGACGCCGAGATCGTCGAGGCGGCACGTCGCCTGGCGTCGGCCGGCTACTGGGTGATCGTGCCGGAACACGCCTCGGTCCATCCGCAGAGCCTCCAGCCGCTGGCCGACGCCGAACAGCCCGATTTCTACGGCGACGAACTGGCAACGTTCTACGGACCGGCCGACGCCGTCGGGCTGCCGCCTTTGGCATTGCGCGTCGCCGAGAACATCGCAGCCCTACGCTACTTGATTGCCCGCAAGGAGGTGGACGCAGACCGTATCGTGATCGCAGGGACGGGCATCGGCGGCGTCGATGCGTGCCTGGCGGCCGCGTTGGACGGTCGCATCGCCGCGGCAGCCTCGGTCGACGCGACCACCGTCCGCGACTGGGTGCTGAACGTCGCCCCAGGCGAGTTCCGCTTCCGCCACGTCATGCCCTATCTGCCACAGATGCCGGCCGACCTCGACGCTCTCTATGGTGCGATTGCCCCCAGGCCGCTGATCGTCACACGCCTGCAGACCGGCTGGCCCCGCTCGGGCTTCGAGCAAGTTGCCGCCACGGCCGCGGCCGCCTACAAGTCGCATCAGGCCGACGCCGCGCTGCTGACACTTGGCCCCAGAGACGTAACCGAACAGCTCGAAACCGATTCCCCGCCCGGTGCCCGCAAACAACTGATCGCCGCGGTACGAACGCTCGTGCCCGCGCCGCCGCAGCCGGGCATCGTCGGCACGCCCGGTAATCTCAAATCGAGGGCGACCGCCGACAGTGCCGCGGGGCTGATCTGGATCGTGGCCGAGATGGGTGGCTACGAACAGGAGTTCACCGGCGGCGGCTACCGGCTCGCGACCTGGAGCTTCTTCAACGACAACGGCGCCGCCCAAAAGGGCCACCTGATCACACCGCTGATCTTCCGCAAGGAGGGCCCGAAGTTCGTGCTCACGGCAGTCGGCAAGACCCGCACCAACACGGGCACCGGCTTGCAAGCCTTCGCCTTCGAGCCCGTCGAGAACGGTGGAACGGATCAAGTAGACGCCGAGCACTATTTCGGCTGGCACACGGGCGACTTGAAGGGCAACGCCAACGCGGGCGTCGTCGAATTCAACGACGCCCCGGACGCGCTGATGACCATCCTCACAGCCGACGGCCAGATGGTCGGCCAAAAGCTAAAGACCGGCGCAACCTACAGCGTCCAATCGCAGTACCGCCGCCAGTACAGCGTGACGGCCGTGTCGCGGCGGGAGTAGGTGTCCAACCAACGGAACTCATTCATGGGGGCACACAGGAGGACGCGTACTCGACACTGGAATCGATCCGCAGTGTTGCCGATATCACAGAGGATGATGTGCTCGACGTCATGGATCTCGTTTCTGGATGGTGTAGGGCACGCAATTACGAACACCACGGCCAAATGCAATCCAATAGACCGGACACCGTCTAGCGACGATTCAACGGCTGGACTTTCGTAGGGATTGCTCACGGCTTCTTCTCGACCAACACCGTGCCGGCCGTATCCGTGCCACCTTGGCCTCGCAACACGACGCGAAGCCCGAGCGGCGTGCCCAGGCCGGGGACGGTGACGTAGAACTTGTTCGATTGGCCGACCCGCTCGATAAACTCCGACGCCTCGCGACCGTCGAATAGCGGCACGATCGACTTGATCTGCAACGTGTTGCGTCCGCCGGTCGACTTGAACTCGACGAGGTATTGCGTCGCCGCGTCGCAAAACGGCGCGATGTCGATCTCCGTGGTCGTCCAGTCGGTCGTGACGGTCTTGGACGACCACCGCCAGGCGAACGTCGGCGGGCCGGCCGTGGGCAGCAGGCCGATCTCCTTCTCGTCCAGCGAACGGTTGTAAACTCGCAGGTCGTCGATCGTGCCATCGAACACGCTGCCCAAGTCACCGCCCGTGTCGAAGATCGCACCGATCAACACGCGCTCGGCATTGCGATGAAGGATCGGCCCGGGAGCCGTTTTCCGCGCGACCGGTTTGCCGTTGAGATAGAGCGTACACTGGGCCCCGCAACGTGTTACAACCACGTCCGAGAACTCATCGTCGGGCACCATGGCGGTCGACTCGAACGGCCACAGTCCGCCGCCGATCGTGCCGCAGATCATGAAACCCAGCCGGTTGTCCGCGGTCAGATAGAACCGGCACTGGTTGCTGCCGGTGCCGGTCGTTTCTTTCGAGAGGATCGTTCGCAGGCCGGTTCCTTCTCCGCGCGGGTTGATCCGGGCCGCGATCGTGAAATCGCCGACAAACAGCGGCAGATTACCCACGTCGACGTACGACCGCCGGCCGTCGAGCTTCAGTGCCTTGCCCGACGGCCCGGCAGCGACCGTCGCCGCATGGACCGCAGCGTGTCGCTTCCGGCCGGACGAGTCGAGCAGCTTGCCGTCGCTGATTTCATCGCACTTATAGTGCGCCACCGGCGTTTGGCTCGGCGGTTCCGGCGGCACGGGCTGTCCGCCGACGCTGTAGACGGCCAGTTTGCCAATCCGCGGCGTGGCGGCCGCTTTCGTGGCAGTGAATCGGATCTTGGAAACCTGCACCGGCTGCAACCGATCGATCTTCTTATATCCCACGGCCGTCCCCTCGCACAACGTCTGCCAACTGCCGCCCACCAGCCCTTCGATTACGTACTGGCGAACTCGCTCGCCCTGGCGAATCTCCTCCATGGCGATCACGTGGTCGATCCAGGTCGGCTTCTCTAGATCCAACTCGACGACGTTGCCGGACCCCTTGGTTTCGCCCAGGCTCTTACCGAAACGTCGGCGGATCTCGGCGCCGAACTCGGCACCGCGCTTGAAGTCGGCCGCGGGGATCAAGCCGGTCGTGTCGGGCGTATGGTTCAACAGCAACACGGCCCCATGGCCGACCGACTGATAGTACATCGCCATCAGTTGGTCGACGCTTTTGAGCGTCGGCGCGTTGCGGGTGTTCCAGAACCAGTTCGCCCGGATCCTCGCATCGCATTCGTTAGGCATCCAGTGCGTGCCGTCGGCGTCGCCATGTCGAGCGGTAGCCACACCCGATCGGGCGTTCTCCTGCGAGACGGCGTTCCAGGCCGGATACGGGGCCACGCCGCCTTCGTTACCGACCCAGCGGATCGTGGCATGCGGACCCTGAAAGACCATCGCGTGCGGCGCGTGCTTCTTGAGAATATCGCCAACGTCGACCACATTGCTGCCGTCGAACCAGACCTCGTACATTTCACCGTAACGGCTGAGCAGCTCCGTCAACTGCTGCCGATAGATTTTATCGTACCGCCGCTGGGCCTCTTCATTGCCACATCGCCCGCCCACACCGGCACCCTGCTTCCGATCGGCCGGCGAGAGATACACACCCAGCTTAATCTTCCGCTTACGACACGACTCGGCCAGGTCGGCCATTACGTCACCCTTCCCGCCGCGCCAAGGCGTATCTTTCACGCCATAGTCGGTCGTCTCGGTCTGCCACATACAAAACCCACCGACGTGCTTGGCCACAAACACAATATACTTCGCCCCCATCGCCTCGGCCGCGGCGGCCCATTGATCGGTATCGAGCTTCTCGGGGTTAAACTTCGCCAGCGGCCAGGAGAGGTCGTCGTACTCCTTGTCCAGCCAGGTATTCATCGAGAAATGAATAAACATCCCAATCTCACACTCCTGCCACGCGGCCTGCTCGGGAGTAGGTTTGGCGAGCACGGTCGGTTGATCGTCTTGAGCTCGTGCCGGCTCAGACGCGGCGGTTAGGACCAGGGTGAGCAGGCCGATTGTCGGCAGGAGTTTTTCTAAGTGCATGGTGGGACCGATCGTGTTGGGGGCTATTGTTTCGTGACTCCCTCTCCCTCTGGGAGAGGGTTGGGGTGAGGGTCTTCATCCTCTGGACTCAAATTGTGAGTGTGGAGTGGAAAAAGGGGA
>JABMRB010001330.1 GCA_013202865.1 Candidatus Nealsoniibacteriota bacterium
AGCACATGTTCATCATGCGCAGCAACGGACCCGGCGGCCGCTCGACCTACTTCTGTGGTGCATTCCCCAGCGCGTGCGGCAAGACCTCCACGGCGATGATCCCCGGCGAGAACATCGTCGGCGACGACCTCGCCTACTTCCGCGTCATCGACGGAGTCTTCCGTGCAGTCAACGTGGAAAACGGCATCTTCGGCATTATCACCGACGTCAACTCCAAGGACGACCCGGTGATCTTCGACGTGCTCAACAGCCCGGGTGAGGTGATCTTCAGCAACGTGCTGGTCAAGGACACGAAACCGTACTGGATCGGCATGGACGACGAGATTCCCGCCGAAGGATCCAACCACGTCAGCGCGCAATGGCACACCGGCATGAAGGGCCCCGACGGGAAAGATACCACGCCGAGCCATAAGAACTCCCGATACACGGTCAAAATGGCCGATCTGAAGAACGCCGATCCGAATTGGGACGACCCCAAGGGGTTGCCCGTCAGCGGGATTATCTACGGCGGCCGCGACAGCGACACCAACGTGCCGCTGCGAGAAGCCTACAGTTGGGCCCACGGTATCTGCACAATGGGTGCGATGCTCGAGTCGGAGACTACCGCGGCAACCATCGGACAGGAAGGTGTCCGCAAGTGGAACGTGATGTCGAACATGGACTTCCTCTCGATGTCGGTCGGACGCTACATCCAGAACAACCTCGACTTCGCCGCCGAGATCGACCGGCCCGCCGTCTTCGGCACAAACTACTTCCTCAAGAAGGACGGCGAGTATCTCAACGGCAAGCTCGATAAGTCCGTCTGGATCAAGTGGATGGAGCGTCGCGTCCACGGCGAAGTCGACGCGATCGACGCCGGCTACGGCCTGATCCCCAAGTACGAGGACCTCAAGGACCTCTTCCGGGCGACACTCGACCAGGACTATTCGCAAGCCGCATACGTCGAGCAGTTCACTGTCCGGATTCCCGAGCTCATCGCCAAGCTGGACCGCATGGCGAAGGTCTACTCGACGATCGACGACACGCCCCCGCCGGTAACCGACGAGTTGACCGCCCAGCGCACCCGCCTCGAGGCACTCCGTGCCGCCAAGGGCGACTACATCAGCCCGTTGGATCTGTAGGGTAGGCTGGGTCGAGCGTTGCATCGTCGTTGAAACTCACCCGTTGTGATGATGGCAACGGACGCTTACGCTCTGCGCGCCGGCAGATAGAGCGAGGCCCACCCGTTGCTCTTGCGATATCGTCAGTTATCCTTGTGAGATCGCCACTCCCATGGCTCGCTACATTCGCAACTACGTGCCCGGCGGCACCTACTTCTTCACCGTGGTGTCGCACCGGAGACGGCCGATCTTGGCGGACGAATTGGGACGCCCGTTGCTGAGCAAGGCGATTCGCAAGATTCAATTGAGGCGACCCTTCCAAATCGTAGCCATCGTTCTCCTGCCCGATCACTTGCACACTGTGTGGACTCTGCCGCCGGGAGACGACAATTACTCCTTGCGTCTGGGACAGATTAAGGAGGAGTTCACGCGTCTATACCTCGGCGCCGGGGGAAAGGAAGGCAGGCGAACCGTCTCACGGGCTCTGCACCGCGAACGGGCCGTCTGGCAGCCGCGTTTCTGGGAGCACACCTGCCGCGACGAGGACGACTTGAAACGGTGTGTGGACTACGTGCATTGGAACCCGGCCAAACACGGCGTCGTAACTCGCGTGAGCGACTATCCGTGGTCGTCGTTCCAACGTTTTGTGCAGCTCGGTGAATACCCACCCGACTGGGGCGATACGGACCCGAATCCCGGGGTTGATGATCCGGAATGGGAGTAAGAAAGGTGGGCCTCGCTCAGTTCCACCGTATTGAACGGCTGCGCCAAGAACCACCGATCTTCAGGCGCAGTATCTCATCGGTAGGCCCGCTCGACCCAGCCTACCCCCTGCCTATCCTTGCATCCGATGTCGGGTTCTGTCATAATGGAGGTCTGCGCCGATCGCCTCCCGCCGTCGTTCCAATCCGAGGACCCACGCCATGACCTGCCTTAAACCGCTTGCCCTGATGAAACTCTGCTGGCTGCTGTCGATTTTGACGGCCCTGTCGGCGCCGCCGGCGTTGTTTGCCGCGGAAGACGGGCTCACCGTACCGGCCCCGAAAAACGTTGACGAACTCAAGTCGATCCAGGCGCAGGTGCAGAAGGTCGTGGCCAAGGTGTTGCCGTGTACCGTGGGCGTTCAGATCGGCGCCGCGCGCGGCAGCGGCGTGATCGTCAGCGAGGATGGCATCGTGATGACCGCCGGACACGTCGTCGGCGAACCGGGCAAGGACGTCACCTTCTTCTTCGCCGACGGAAAGACCGCCAAGGGAAAGACGCTTGGTATGTACAAGACGGCCGACGCCGGACTCATGAAAATCGCCGACGAGGGCAAGTGGCCGTTCGTCGAGAAGGGTCGATCCGGCGACCTGAAGCTGGGGGCATGGTGCGTGGCGGTCGGCCATCCGTTGGGGTATCAGAAAGAACGTCCGCCGGTCGTTCGCGTCGGGCGGGTCCTGCGTTCCGGCGAAACGGTCATCCAGACCGATTGCCCGTTGGTCGGCGGCGACTCGGGCGGGCCGCTGTTCGACCTCGAAGGCCGCGTCATCGGCATCAACAGCCGCATCGGCGGTTCGACCAGTTCGAACTTCCACGTGCCGGTCGACGTCTTCCACGACTGCTGGGACCGGCTGCTCAAAGGCGAATCCTGGGAGACCAGCCTGCCCGGCCGCGACAGCAGTGAAGTCAAGAGTTCGTTCCGCGAGGTGGTAGCCGCCGCAGCCAAGTGTGCCGTCCGCGTGAAGTGCGACGGCAAAGACGCCGCGCTGGGAACCATTATCGGACCCGACGGCTGGGTGCTCACCAAGGCCAGCCAGCTCAAGGGCGACATCGTCTGCCGGTTCCGCGATGAACGCGAACTGGAGGCACAGCTAGTCGGCGTACACAAGCAGTTCGATCTGGCCATGCTCAAGATCGACGCCCACGACCTGCCGGAGATCCAGTGGAACACCGCCAAGCTCGACGTGGGGCAGTGGGTAGCCGCCGCCGGACCGGCCGACGATCCGTTGGCGATCGGAGCCGTCAGTGTGCCGGCGCGGAGAATTATCGCAATCCCCGGGCAATTGGGCGTCGTGCTCAAGGACGGCAAGGGTGGTGCGGAGGCCGACAAGGTGTTGCCTAAGAGCCCCGCCGAGAAGGCTGGTCTGAAACCGAACGACCTGATCACGCACGTCAACGGAAAGCCCACCGCAAACATCCAGGAGGTGATTGCCGCGGTCCGAACGTACCGCATCGGCGACAAGGTCGAGTTGACCTTGAAGCGAAAAGACAAGGAACTGAAAATTACCGCCACGCTGGGCCGAGTCGATTCGCCCGCCTCGCGGAAACGCGACATGCAGAACAGCATGGGCGTGGGACTCAGCAAGCGACGCGACGACTTCCCGATCGTCGTGCAGCACGACACCGTGGTGCGTCCGGCCGACTGCGGCGGACCGCTGGTCGATCTCAGCGGCAAGGTGGTCGGCGTGAACATCGCCCGCGGCGGCCGCACCGAAACCTACACCGCCCCGGCCGACGCCCTGTTGCCGCTGATGTACGATCTGATGTCCGGCCGGCTCACCCCGCCCGAGATCGTCAAGCAGCGTGAAGAAGCCCGTAAGAAGGCCGAAGAGGAAGCCAAGAAGAAAGCCGAGGAAGAGGCTAAGAAGAAAGCTGAGGAAGAGAAGAAGAAGGCCGACGAAGCCGCTCGCCTGAAGGCCGAAGAAGAGAAACGCAAGGCCGACGAAGAGGCCAAGCGAAAGGCCGACGAGGAAGCCAAGCGAAAGGCCGAGCAGGAGAAGCAGAAGGCTGAGGAAGCGGCTCGCCTGAAGGCCGAAGAAGACAAACGCAAGGCTGACGAAGAGGCCAAGCGAAAGGCCGACGAGGAAGCCGAGAAGCAGGAGCAACCGGAAGAGAAACCGGC
>JABMRB010001331.1 GCA_013202865.1 Candidatus Nealsoniibacteriota bacterium
CCACCGGCAGTTTTAACAATAGATGGGACATCCCCTTCGAACATCCGCGTTGACAAGAGCCTGATGACCCGCGGAACCGACCAGTCCGATAGGGATCGTGGAATCATGCGAATGCCTGTGTGATTGTGCGGCGGGCGAGATCTTGTGGTGCTTGCCGTTCTCGCGCTGTGTATGTAACCGACTTGTCTTGTCACTTCCCTTTTCGCAACGGATAGAACTCCGAATCCGCGTGCGTCTCAGCTATGATCGCGCCAATCATCTCGACGATCTCGGAGTTCTTCTCGACGATGTTGTCTTGCCCAACGAGTTATGCAACTTCCCATGCATGCAATGCACGGGCTTTTCCTTACTATCCACCATCCACTACTCACTATCCACTCCCCCCTCACTCCCCCGCCCGCACCCGATACATATCATACCCCACCGCGCGCACCGCCGTGACGGTCTCCGGATACGGCGTGTCGCAGATGTCTAACAGGCCGATCTGGTAGTTTTCGCCGTCGCCACGGCCGGTGGTGGCCTGATCGCCGTACTGGAACCAGTGGGTGCCGACGATCCATGGGTTGGCCAGCGCACCGCGGACGTAGCTCTTGTAGGCCTCGGCCCGGGCGGCCTGATCGGCAACCGGCTTCAGGCCCGTATGGAACATGCCGCGGTCGAGGGCGCCAAAGTGAAATTCGCCGATCACGACCGGCTTGTCGACGCCATCGGGCAGGCGGAAATCGGCGACGCTGTAGTCGTACTTGTTGAAGCTGACGACGTCGCAATACTTGGCCGACGCCCGAACCGCACGGTCGTTGGCCCAGGCGAACCGGCAGCCGAGGTAGAGCCCTTGCGGATCGGCCGCCTTGATCGCCTCGCGGCAGAGCCGGAAGTATTGCTCGGCCACGCGCGTGTAGAAGGCCTCCAGATCTTCGCGGGCTTTCTTCTGATCCGGCGGCGTGGTGCTTTCGAGCAGGGCGTCCCACGAGGCGTGCTTCGTACCCCAAATCTCGTTGAGCTTGCCGATCGCCGTGTACTTCTGTCTCAAGTCGTCGACGAAGATCCCTTTGGCGGCCTGCTCCGGCGGCGATGCCAGCGTGGCCGTCGCCAGCGACAACTCATCACCCCAACTCAGTTCGTTGCTGACGAAATACCCCACGCACCATCGATCGCCGACCGCCTTATCCTTCTCGGCGGCCATGCTCCGCTTCAGGCCTTCTGCAAAGCTCGGGTCGAACGGATCGGGGAACTTGCCCCAATAGCCCTGGCTGCCTTCGATCTGCTTCGAGCCGGCACCGATGTTGGCCGTGTAGGGTGTTTTTCGCAGCAGATAGATCTCCGGGTCCGACCAGTTGGCCACCGTATTCATACCCCAGCTTCGCAGCCGCCGGTGACAGAGTTCGGCGTATTGCGGCCGCCACGCCTCGCCGTACTTTCGCAGCAGGTTGGCACCGGTGAAATTGAACGTCTCGTAGCGTTTGCCTTGATAGTAGCCGTGCGGGGCCCAGCTTCCACGGCCGTAGAACGGACCAAAGCGCGAATCCTTGGCGGGCAGTTCGACGAACCAGTGCTCGCGGTCGGTGATCGGCGTGTAGCCGCTGGTCGATCGGACGCAGTCGGCGCCATGGGACCAGAACAACCGACCCTCCGGATCGACCAGCCACCACTTGCCTTGAACCTTCTCGGCGCGAAACCGGCCGGTGACCTCGCGCTGTGGCCCAGCCTGCCAGCCGCCGTATTGGTTCCAACCGTCGGGTGCGGCGTGGGCCTTCAGGTCGGCCGCCTCCTGCCGGCGGCGTTGGGTGAGATCGTCGGCCGATTTCGTCTTGCCCGGCCAGTCCTTCGGTGCGTATTGACCGTAGCGATCGATCATCGGAAAGAGCTTCTCTGCGTCGGCCGACGGGCTCGCCGCATCGGAACCAATGGCCCGAATGCCGGTGACCTCGAAGACGTGGTCCTCCGTCGGCCGAACCATGAAGAGCAGCAATTGCGTGACGTGGGCCGGGTCGATCCCGCGTCGCTCGTCCCATCCGCCCGGGTAGCCCCGCATGCCGAAGAGCTTACCGCGGAGTTGCTCGGGGAGCTTCTTGCGGAGCCGAATTCGCCAGGTCATCTTTTGGCCCGGCTTCAGCTCGATGCTCTCGGTCAGTTGCTCGCTGCTTCCGCCGGATGCGCTGTCAATTCGGCAGAAGATTTTCGCCTCCCCGGTCCCGACGTTCTCCAGGTCGATCGTCAGGTACTCTGCGCCCGACAGGTCCCAGCGGCCGTCGGGTGCCTCGAGCGTAATACCGGGCCACTCGATCCGGTGTCCGGTCGTCACTCGCAACGCCTTGCCACGACGGAGAAGTTGCGTATCCCGGGCTTCGACCGAGGCAAGATCGAAGTCCCCGTCGAAGCGGAAGAGGACCTCGTCGGCGATGCAGGCCGTGGCGGTTGCGAGAATGCAGGCGGCGGCCAGGCCGCTAATTTGCGCGAATCTGATTTGACGGTGTTTCATGGGATGGTTGTTGGGGTGGCAGGTTGTTTGTGGGGTGGCCGCATTCTAGAGTCCGTTGCGACTTGTTGCCAGTTCGGGCGTGTCCTGAAGATGGGCGATTCGGATGCGGCCACAAGTGGCACCGTCATTACGGGCCGCCACCGAACCCCCCGTTACCCCTCATTTCCGGATACCCCCTTTTCAACGCACCCAGCCACAGCTATAATGCGGGAGTGGCCGGAATAGACCGGCAGGACCCTGGAGAAGACCACCGTGGCAACCCCGAAGGTTTCCAACCGCTATCCGCGACCGGGCGAACGGATCGCACCCAAGACGCTTCGCGATTTCCTGATGGCACCGCTGCCTAAGCAGTTCTGGAAGGACGAGAACGATGCCGACTTGTGGCTGTGCGATCTGGACGAGACGGCCTGGGATAATTACTCTGCGGATGAGATCCAGGAGCTTTCGCGGGTGATTGTCGAACGGATGACGGTGTATCACGTTCGCAGGACGTTCAAGCGCCGGCACCTTCCCCGCCCGCCCAGGGGCATTCGGCTGGAAGACCTCTGCCTGGAGAATCGCACCCGCCGCTGTCTGGCTAAGGCGGGTTTCGAGGATAAACTCGGAACGTTGGCCGACCACACGCTCAGCCAGATCATGGCGATCCAAGCGTTTGGACCGCGGTGCCTGGTCGACCTGTTGGCCGCGTTGGAGTCTCCCCGTTTGGGCAGAAGCGTGCAGGGCGACGGCAAGATCACCGAGGTGGGGCTCAGCGAGGAGTTGACGGCCGCCGCCAAGCGGCTGGGCGAGGTGCCGGGCGCCGAGTTGATCTGTGTGGAAGACCCGCGTTTCGGGCCGCTGATCCGCGCGATCGACGCCGAGGCCCGGACGGCCCGGGACCTGGCCCAGCGCGTGGCGGACCGGGTGCGCGACCCGATCGACCCGGCCTCGTCCGCGCAACACGCCGCCGAGTTGATCGCACGAATCGAAGCCATGCCCACGTTGACGGTGGAAGAGGAGTTGATCGAGATCTTCGCCTCGACGCCCTACGAGCGGAACCGCAAGATCCTGATCGGCTACTACGGCTGGGAGGACGCCAAGCAGCACACGCTCACGGAGATCGGCCAACAGTTCGGCATCACGCGGGAACGCATCCGGCAGGTCTGTGCCAAGTTGACGCGGAAACACAAGGACATCGACAGAATCCTCGCGCCGGTGATGGATCGCACACTGGCGATGATCGAGAAAAAGTTGCCCGCCTCGGCCGCCAAACTCGAAGCGGAGTTGGTCGAAACGGGGCTCACGAAGATCGGGATTCGGTTGGGATCGATCGCCGTCGGAGCCAAGTTGCTGGAGCGGCCGATCGGATTCAAGGTGGTGAAGATCGACACCGGCGGCACCGGACGCGAAAGCGTAGCCAGTCGCCTCGCCGCCCGCCCCGACCAGGTGGCACCCACGCTGGCGATCACCGATATGGCCAAGAAGGAGACCTACTTCCACGGCCTTGGAACGGTCGAGAAGATCGACGCGATGATCTCCGAAAAGTTCCCCGAGTGCGTCAGTTCCAAGCTGGTCACCGAGACGCTCTCGTTAATCGACGGTTTTGCGTGGCTGGACAAGAGGGCGGGCTGGTTCCGGCTGATGCCGATCGCCAAGCACGGGCTGCCGAAAGTGCTCGACAAAATCCTCTCGGTGGCCGAGAGCGTGACGGTTTCCGACATGCGCACCGCGATGAGTCGCAACCGGCGGCTATGGGAAGAGCCGCCGCCGGAAAACGTTCTCTTGGAGTACTGCCGCCAGACGCCGGGTATCCGCGTCAAGGGCCGGCGCATCTCTTCCGATCCGCCACGCGACTGGCGCACGTGTCTAACCGGCGTCGAACTGCAACTCGTCGAGGTCCTCCGGGAGCATGGCCCGGTGATGGAACGCGGCCAAATGGAAGACTTGTGCGTGGCTGCCGGAATGAATCGTTTCAGCTTCCACGCGTTCGTTTCCTGGTCGCCGGTAGTGGCCCAGTTCGGTCACAGCGTTTACGGGCTATTGGGTGCGAAGGTGACGCAGCGGCAGGTCGACTTGCTGATGGCCGAGCGCCGCGCGAAGCGGCTTGCCCACCGCGTGCTCGACAAGCACGGCATGACCGAGGACGGGCGCGTGTGGCTGGCCTATCGGCTCTCGAAGGCCGCCAGCACCTACGCGGTGATTACGATTCCGGCGGCGTTGAAGAAGTCGGTTCGAGGCCGGTTCAAATTGCTCGATCCCGACGGCCGCCAGATCGGCACGCTCGCGACCAAGGACGGCCGGGCTTGGGGGCTCGGCGCGTTCATGCGGGAGAACGACGCACAGATCGGTGATTACGTCGTGGTGACGCTGGACTTGAAGAAGTCTACGGCCGAGGTCGCGCTGAGCGAGTTGCCCGAGTAACGCCGCTAAGCCCCTGCACCGCGCGCTAGACCGTCGCGGTCTCTTCCAGGCAACTGGCCATCGTCTCTTTCAGTTGCTCGGGCATGAAAGGCTTGACGATGAAATCGTGAGCCCCTTTTCGGACTGCGTCGGAGATCAGTTTGGTCTGATTCAGCGCGCTGATCACCACCAGCTTGGCGTCGGGATCGAACTGCAGGATGCGATCCAGGGCGTACAGGCCGTCGGTGTCCGGCATGACGATGTCCAGCGTGACGGCGTCGGGCCTGAGTTGCTCGTACTTGTCGACGCCCTCCTGGCCGTTTCTTGCCTCGCCCACAACTTCCCAACCGTCGTCGATCAGAACGTCGCCAATCATCTTCCGCATCAGCATCGAATCGTCGACAACCAGTACTCGTTTCGACATGGTCCTGTCCTTTTTGCGAAAAGCACAACGGGGGTCTCATTGATACTATAGGATAGGAATCCCCCCCGCGCAGCGACCGGTTCTGCAAGAGTCGTCGCCGATCGGCCGGCACCGGCGCCGGCCGACCCGTGCAACCGCCACGACCCCGACAGCCGATTTGGCTGTCGCGTCATAACCGGTACAGGCTCCTTGGCGATGAACTTCAGTTGCCCGTCCGTTCGATACCATCCAAGGAGCGGCCCCGGCGGCCCCGCGATTCGTGCCGCCGGCGCAACGCTCGGGTCGGCGACTTGCACACGGCAAAGGAGGACGGTCGGATGATGGACGTTAGCCGGAACCAGTACTTCCTGATGGGAACGCTGTTGCTGTTGTTGGGCGCACAGTTCCTGATGACCGACACGTTCGTGCTCAACCCGCACGTCACCCAATTTCTTGCCGAGCAGACCGATCACCCGGTCACCTCGGTCTACGGCGTCACCGACGCGATTGCCCCCGCGGCCGAGCCGACGATCACCAAGAAGTTCAAGCCGCCCCACTACATCGGCTACCTGCTCACCTCGCTAGGCGCCGTGCTGGTCCTGCACAGTTGGGGTATGAAGAAGGGGGATTAGCCCACCTTTGCGGGTACTTGCAGGAATCGGGGTGGCTGTCCATAATGACGGGTCCTATGAGCCAGATCATATTGGCGACGGTCGAAGACGGCGTCTTGAAGCCGGACCGGGAGATCGGCTTGACTCCCGGCACGAAGGTGCGACTGACGATGGAACTGTGCGACGACGCAGTTGTCCAGGCAGGGCTAGCGTGCGACGAATTGGATCACCTTTGTGATGAGTCTCCAATCGACGCCCGTGGAACTAAGCTGACACGGGACGAACTGCATGTACGCCGTTGACATGCTCTCACCGAAGACATGGGCGCTCCCACCACCTACGACGGCATTCGGCTGAAGCGTATGTTGCCCCTGATTCCAGGAAGTACGGGTTCCTCTTCTCTGTTGCCGACCGAGCGAATTACCGGAGAATATCGGCCTTCATGTACTCGTTCGAGCAGAGAAGAGGAACCCGTACTTCTTTGTGACGTCATAAGATACGCAAGTTCCGGATGAACCCCGTTTGAGATTCCAAGCTGGAATGTCAACGGCACTGGAGCGAGGCGGTCCTGGAATTGATCATCCAGACCATCGATAAGAGGAGCCGTCACTCGTGAAAGTCTTCGAAGAGATATCATTCCATAGCCGTCACCTCGACCCCAGCATATTCAGCCGACGCGGTGCCGAATATGGAGGTGCTGAATTCCGAAAATGTCACTTCGACGGTTGTTCGTTATCAGCGTGTACGAAGAAGGTTGGTCGGCGGGTCACCGTTCGGAATGCTGTTTTCAGCGACTGTTCCATAATCGGCTGCGGGATTGGCCCCGCAATCATCGAAGACATCATAATCAAGAATCTGCGCATGCACGGAACGTCACTGTTCATCTGGGGGGCGGTGTTCCGCCACGTCGAGTTGCGCGGCACAATCACGGGGGCGATCAAAGCATCGCACCTTTTCGACCTGTTCCGCGCGCTTGAAAAACCCCACTTGCAGGAGCCGTTCGACGAGGCGAACACTGAGTTTTACAAGTCGGTCGACTGGGCCCTGGACATCAGCAAGGGCCGATTCAGCGATCTCTGCATCCTGAACGTTCCCTCCCGTCTGATCCGCCGCGACCCATCGACGCAGGTCGTCCTCACGCGAGAGAAAGCCGCCAGTGTGGCTTGGAAAGATCTGGGGCTCAAAGACGCCGTTCATTGGAGGGTCTGGAGCGACATCTTGTTGACCGAGTCGAAGGAGCCCGATATCGTCATCGTGCCCCCTCTAAAGCGTAACCGGGGGTATGAGGAATACTTCCATGACATTGGTCTCCTCCGTGAAGCGGGAATCTTGGAGCCCGATTGAACGGCTGGAAGAAGGCCAAGCGGTGGCGGCCAGTGGCCAATTACGCGTACGGTATTCCGGGGGCACCTCACTGTACTCCCCCGATTCAATTCCGCAAAGCAGGCAACCCTCACGCCCGCACCTGAAACCTGATCGCTAACACCTGACAGCTCTCCCCCCCCCGCTTGCAACCACCCGCCCGGACGGCTATCATAGCCGGCGCGGTTGTCTGGAGCCTTTTCATCCTGCAAGGAGATCACTATGCCCGATTTGTCGTTGTTCGATTTGACCGGAAAAAAGGCCCTTGTCACCGGCGGTGCGGTCGGGATCGGGCGCGGCTGTGCGCTGGCATTGGCCGGGGCCGGGGCCGACGTGGCGATCGTCGATCTGGACGCAAAGACCGGACCGAAAACGGCTGAGGAAATCAAGGCCCTCGGGCGGGATTCGCTCTTTGTGCCATGCGACGTGACCAGCAAGGATCAGGTCCAGGCGATGGTCGCCCGGGTGGTCGGGCAGTTCGGCCGGCTGGATATCGCCGTGAACAACGCGGGCATCGGCATCCTCGGGGCCGACGAAGAACTCGAACAGGCCGACTGGGACAAGGTGATCGCGGTGAACCAGACGGGCGTGTTCCTCTGCTGCCAGGCGGAGGCCCAGCAGTTTTTGCGCCAGAAGCCGATCGAGGGAAAGATCATCAACACGGCCTCGATGTCGGCGACGATCTGCAACTGCAACGCGTCGTACAACTCGTCCAAGGCGGCCGTCGTGCAGATGACCCGAATGCTGGCCGCCGAATGGGGTACGTACAACATCAACGTCAATTGCGTCAGTCCAAGTTACCTGCTCACACCGATGCACGCTTCCACACCGGTGGTGGTCCGCGAGCGAATCCGCGAACTGACGCCCTTGGGATACGTCGAGCGCCCCGAAGACCTCTTCGGGGCCGTGATGTTCCTGGCCTCGGCAGCGTCGAACTACGTTACCGGCCTGGATCTGGTCGTCGACGGCGGCCACACGCTCAACGCCTGGCTGACGCCGCTCGGCCGAGCCGTCCCACCCCGGGTCAACCCTGAAGAGGAGATCGTCCAACTCAAGCACGACCTCGACGCCCTAGGTTTCGACTACGAC
The DNA here is from genome assembly GCA_013202865.1 of Candidatus Nealsoniibacteriota bacterium. Classification (GTDB taxonomy): domain Bacteria; phylum Planctomycetota; class Planctomycetia; order Pirellulales; family Thermoguttaceae; genus JABMRB01. Next base: position 8,324 of record JABMRB010001331.1, read on the forward strand.
GCCGACGGCATCAACCCCGACGTGCATCCGGAAGTGGCCGGGGCGTTCAAAGCAGCGTTTGGCACGGAGTAGGGTGCGTGCAACGCACCATGGCACGGGCAGTACGACTGCCACCTCACCAGAAGGTGAAGCGAATGCTGATTCACAACATCACCCTCCAGAACCTGCTCTCGTTCGGCCCCGACGGCATGGACTTGCCATTGCGTCCGCTGAACGTGCTGATCGGCCCGAACGGTTCCGGCAAGTCGAACCTGATCGAAGCGATCAGCCTGTTGCAGGCCGCGCCGCGGAATTTGGCGTCGGCGGTTCGGGAGAGCGGCGGGATTGGGGATTGGTTATGGAAGGGCGCGAAGAACCCGGTCGCGATGTTGCAAGTGGTGGTCGAGAGCCCAGATGGGGACAAGCAACTGCGACACCTGCTGGCCTTCACGAAGAACTCTCAACGCTTTGAATTCTTTGACGAACGAATTGAAGACGCAAACTCCGATAAGCCGTTCTCCTACTACTGGGTTGACCACGACCGTGGGTGGGCAGCTCCTATGGACGACGAATCCTGCAAGATGCGCGCTAGTGTGCCGAATCTTGTATTGGCACCGCACAGTCAAGATCTGCAGGACGAATCCGATCGCACACAATCGGTCCTTTCGCGGCTAAAGGACCCGCAACGATTCCCGCAGATTTCCTACCTTGCCAAACAGTACGAGCGCATCCGTATCTACCGCGACTGGTCGTTCGGCCACAACACGCCGCCACGACAGCCACAACGGGCCGATCAAGAGAACGATTTCCTGCGGGAGGACTTCGCCAACCTTGGGCTCGTACTGAATCGCTTCGAGCAAGAGCCTGCCTTGAAGGCCCAGGTGCTGGAAAACCTCAGTCAACTCTACCCGGGCGTTGACAATTTCGGCGGCAGTAGCATCGGAGACGACTTCGTACAGGTATTCATCCAAGAGGAGAACTTCACGGTCCCCGCCACGCGGCTGTCCGACGGAACGCTCCGATACTTGTGCTTGCTAGCCTTGCTCTGCCACCCTAAGCCGCCGCCGCTGATGTGCATCGAAGAGCCAGAACTCGGGCTGCACCCCGACGTGATGCCGACGATCGCCGAGTTACTCAAAGACGCCTCGACCCGCTCGCAGTTGATTGTAAGCACGCACTCGCAGGTGCTGGTCGACGCTCTCTCATTCTCGCCTGAAGACGTGGTCGTGTGCGAAAAACAGGACGGCCAATCCACCATGCAGCGGCTGGACGCCGAAGAGTTGAAAGTCTGGCTGGAGAAATACGCCCTGGGGCAGCTTTGGCGGCGTGGCGATATTGGAGGGAACCGCTGGTGAAAGTCAGGATCTATGTTGAAGGTGGAGGAGACCACAACGAGGCGCTGCAAACACGTTGCCGCAAAGGATTCGCCGATTTCTTCCGAAAAGCGGGATTTACGGGCAGAATGCCGCCCGTGGTGGCGTGTGGAAGTCGAAACAATGCCTACGATAGTTTCTGCACGGCGGTCGCAAACGCCGGACCGAATCAGTTCCCGCTCCTGCTGGTCGACAGCGAAGCACCCGTATCTGAGCAACCGTGGAAACACCTGAAGAACCGCGACAAATGGGACCGCCCGGCCAACGCCGCCGACGATCAAGCACACTTGATGGTGCAGTGCATGGAGTCGTGGTTCCTGGCCGATCGGGAACATCTCGCACGGTTCTTTGGACAAGGATTCAACGAGAATTCGCTGCCAGGAAACGAAAATATCGAGGAAATTCCCAAGAAGACCGTGTTTAGCAGCCTCAAAATGGCCACCCGCGAAACCAAGACCAAGGGTGAGTACGGCAAAGGACAACACTCGTTCGCAATCCTCGGTGGTCTCGATCCGGCCAAGGTCAGGGCCGCGTCGAAACACGCCGCGGATCTACTGGAAACATTGAACAAGAAATGCGGTTCGTAAGGAAGGGCCTCCCCATGCAACTGACGCCCCACGATATCGCCCGGATGATGGACCTGAGTGCCGTCAAGACCTACACGGATCTGGAAACGGTCGGCCAACTGGCAGAGGAAGCGAAGCGGCTGAACTGCTGCTGTGCCTACGTGCTGCCGTGCTACATGCCGCGGATGAAGGAGCTGCTGGCCGACGCGCCGGACGTGCTGCTCGGCGGTACGGTCGGGTTTCCGTCCGGTGCCCATACCACGGCAATCAAGGCGGCCGAGGCCCGGCAACTGATCGCCGACGGGGCCGGCGAACTGGACATGGTGATCAACGTCGGCATGCTCCGGAGCGGCAAATACGATTACGTCGAGAACGACGTCCGGGCGGTCGTCGAGGCGGCCGAGGGAACGCTCGTGAAGGTGATCCTCGAAACGCATTATCTCACCGACGACGAGATCCGCCGCGGCAGCGAGATTTGCGTCCGTGCCCGGGCCGATTTCGTCAAGACGGGGACCGGCTGGGCCGAAACCGGTGCCACGTTGCACAACATCGCGCTGATCAAATCGGTTATCGGCGACGACGCCCGGGTGAAGGCCTCCGGCGGCGTCCGCGACCTCGACACGCTGGTCGAGATGGTCCGCCTCGGTGCCACACGCTTCGGAGTCAACATCGTCGCCGGCGTAGAGATCATCGAAGCATGCGCCGCCAGCCCGGGCGGTGCCGTAGAGGTTTGACTCACCCCAGTTCCGTTGGCTATGGAAACGAAGGCGTAGCACGTCCGTGGGCTTCCGCCCTCGGCTAGCGGTTCCTGTAATGGACACACGAGCCCCCAATCCCAAATCCCAAATCCCAAATCCCTCCCCTCCCCCCATGAC
>JABMRB010001332.1 GCA_013202865.1 Candidatus Nealsoniibacteriota bacterium
ATTCCCGCCACCACACCACATAAAGCCGCGACCGTTGGTCGCGTCACGTGTCAGGACAGCTGCCTAACACGACGATCTCCTCATTCTTGCGCCCTTGTTCGCGACCAACGGTCGCGGCTTTATCCGGTTAGGTCCAACGCCTCAGGCAGTCGCTCGACCATGGCACGGATATCGTCGCGTACGCGGCGGTAGTGGTTCAAAGCCTCTTCCTCCGTGGCGGCCGTAGCGGCCAATCGCGGCGGATCGTCGAACCCGGCGTGGAACACCCGCGGCGCCCCGGGAAACACAGGACACGTTTCGTGGGCATTTCCGCAGACGGTTACGACGACGTCGAAGTCGACTTCGGCCAGTTGGTCGACGTGTTTCGACTGGTGCCCGCTGATGTCGACCCCCGCCTCTTTCATCACGGCCACCGCATGCGGATTCAGCCCGTGCGTTTCGATCCCCGCCGAGTAGGCCTCGATCGCATCGGCCTTGAGTGCGCGAGCCCAGCCTTCGGCCATCTGGCTGCGACACGAGTTGCCTGTGCAGAGGAAGAGGACCCGGAGTTTGCGTCGGCGCTGCGATCCGGACGACGAATCCACAGGCACAGCGTCCCTCGCTGCCGGCGGCACTGGGCCTGCCAGCAGCGCCGCAATCCAGACCCCGAGGCCCACCAGCACCAGCCCGAGCGCGTCGAACCAGAGCGGCTGGAACACGGCCGCCCCGTCGCCGGGCATTCCCGTATAGCCGCGGATCTCCAGTCCGAACGTGTCGTGTAGAATCGGCAACACGATCACGTGGCAGTTGAACAGGGCGTGGGCGATGATGCATGGCCAAAGCGAACGCGTTCGCACGAAGAGCCACGCCAAAAAAATTCCCATCGTGATTGCCGACGCAAACTGGTAGGGATTCAGGTGAACCAGGGCAAACAGGAGCGTGGAAAGCAGGACGGCAGGGACCGTGCCGTAACGCTTCAGAAAGCCGCGGAGAATCAGCCCCCGAAAGAGCAGTTCCTCAGTCAGCGGCGCAACGACGACCAGCACAATCGCCATGGCAAGACCACCGGACATCATGTCCTCGGCCAATTTGGCGATGAAATCGGGCATCGGCAGAATGAACCGCGATACGTTGTCCAGCTCGGAGGCCAGAATCCCGATGCCGACGACCGCAACCGCGATCGGTGCCAAGAGGGCTCCGCGAAAAGGCGTCAACCGGACAACCTCCGACCACCGAAGCCCTCCGAACACCAGCCCCACCAGCATCGTCACGGCGAAGGCGACGATGTTGATCGGCCCCATGGCCAAGACCATCGACTCATCCGCGGCTTGCTGTCCGCCGATCACGATCATCACGATTGCATAGACGATACCTACACCCACCTGCATCGCCAAGAACAGCAGGCACAGCGCAATCGCGCCCCAAATGCCCGGAAACGCCTTACGCGAAGGGGCTGCAACTGCCGGCACGTCTTGCGGCGGCTCTGCCGGAGATCGGTAAGGTTGGTCAATGCTCACTGTACCTCCTCGGCCGACAGGACGCGATTGTAGATCTTCACGCCTTTGATCTGCCCGGTTACCTGGAACTGCGGGCCGGGCCCACCGCTGTATTGGCCGACGATCAACGGACCGGCAAACGGCGTCAGCAGTGCCGAGCCGGGCTTCTCGGCCACCAGTCGGCCGTTCTCGTACAACCGGACCGTCTGCCCGTCGAACGTGCCGACCATCCGGAACCAACGGCCGATGACCGGTTTGCCGCCGTCGCAGTCGATCCCGCCGACGTGCCAACGCCAGACGCCGCCGAGCTTCTGCAGGAACCAGCCGGCCTGCTGCCAATGGCCGCAACCGACCACCACCGGGCTTTGTCCGTCGGCGGCGAAGTAGACCTGGCACTCGACCGAGAGCCGCTGGGCCAGATCGAATTCACCGCGGTGGTCGAACGCGACGTGCCCGCCGGCGCTGAGATCGATCACACCGTCGGCCAGCCGTGCCTTGCCGTGCGGCGTGCCCTTGGCCGTGCCGCCGGCGTATAACTGCGCGTCGGCGTCCTGCGCAAAGGTGGCAACGAACAGTGGCTCTTTGATTTCAGGCAGGGCCGCGGCGAGCACCTCGGGCGTGGCCGTGCTCTCGCTTCCGCGGCGGCTGACCGCCCGGACCGTGTAGGCGTACTTCACGCCGTCGGCCGGTTTCGCGTCGCAGAATTGCAGCATCGGCGTCGGCTCGGCCGTGAGTCGATCGAACCGGCCGGTGCCGGCCTCGGCACGGTAGACGTAATATCGGGCCGGCATGGCATCGCTCTGCTGCCATCGCAATTCAACCCGGCCGGGTAACGACGTCGCGGTGAGCGCGGCGGGCGGTTTCGGCGGCACCGGCGGCGGCACGTTGATGCTGGCGCGAATCGGCGCGCTGCGGTCGTCCTGCGAAATCAGCACCAGGGCGTAATTCGCCTTGCCCGGGTTTGCCGACTTGTCGCACCACCGGAACAGTTCGGTTTCGGAAAGCAGCGTATCGGCCGAGGGGGTGAAGTCGGCCGATTCACCGCGATGGACCTCGAACGCCAGTCCCCACGTGCGCGTATCGCGAGGCCAGGAAAGGGTCACGAGCCCCTCTTCGTCGATTCCGGCAGCCAGCGGCGGGAGCTTCTTGGGCATGGGGCGCGGCACGATCTTCCGCCACTGCCCGGCGATGATGTTTGCTCCCGGCATATCGCCGCGCGGCGAGGCGAGCGTTGTGCCGCGGCCTTGCCGAATGATATCGAGCATCTCCTTGTATGTGTCGTCCTCGTTCGACTTGAGCGAGACGACCGGCTCACCGCTTTCGTCCCACTCTCGCCACTTCTGCGAGGGGAAGGACTCGAGCGGCTTGACCGCGTGTTCGTACCGCCCGGAAGTCATCATGCGGAGTCGGTCGAAATCGGTACTGGCTTTCCTCGCGCGGCAGAGTCCCAATCCATACCCCTGGGCGCCCTTGGCAAGCGGGGCACGCAGGATTCGGCTCAGTTCCGGACTTTGGAGATTAAACCAATCGCTTTCGAAGTTGCCGGCGGTATGGCACTCCATGCAGCCGGCTTTTCCCATCACGGCCTGCAGTTTGCCCTTCGTCTCCTTCCAACCGGCCGCGTAGAAGCCACTCGAAACATAGTCCCAAGTGCCGTTGTATTGCCCGTTGGAATCCATCCAAGCGAGGATGAGATCGCGCTCGGTGCGGGAGAGGTCGAATCGTTTTTCGTGTCCCCGTGCTTTGTCGACCAAGATGTCCGTCAACAGCGACTTGCCGCTGCCGTGCGAATAGGACGGCAGAATCTTCGAGGAGTAGTACGACGTTCCGTTCATGCAATCGATCCCGCCGATCATCGGTGCGATGTACTGGACTTCGCGCCGATTCGAGAGATGCTCGTAGGAGATGTTGAACAGCTCGGTCCAACCTCCGGTGAGGTCGAGCCCGGCGCCCATCCCCTTCTCGCCACCGTGGCAAGCAACGCAATGCCGGTCGAAAATCGGCTGAATCTGCTCGACGTAGACGATCGGGCCGCTTCCCCACGACTCGTCCTGCAACTGGCGAGCCGGGCTCAGCGAAGCCGTCGGCGGGGTCTTCCTTGGCAGGTACGTCGCCCGTTTGTTCTCGTGGCATCCGATACAGGACCGGGTGGTGCCGGGGGCAGCCTGGATGAACGTCCTCATGCTCCGCACACAGCGTCCTTCGGCGTCGAGTGCCTGGAAGAAAACCGCGCGGCCCGAGGGGACTTCAAAATAGACGCTTCCATCCGGTTCGACCGGCACGATGCCCATGTAGTCTTTGACGGTAAACGACAGCGCGGCCGAGACGAGGAACGTTTGATTGACGGGACTCCCGCCCGGCGTCTTGCTGGTTCGACTCGTATCCTCGAGCACGCGGAGGTACTTGATCGCCCCACGATCCACCTCAGGCATCCCCTCATAGATGTCCTGTACGTAGAACTTGCCGGTCGTCTTGCTGCGGTCCGTCGTGTCGGCCCTAATACGCGGGAGCTTCCGAGGGCGAACCGGGATCGGCGCATGGCAGTCGATCGCCGGATCGGCGAAGATAACCTCGCGATCGCCGCTGCGGTTGACCATCATGATCGCGTTTTTGCCGTTGTTCATTCCGCTGTACAGAATCACGTTGGGCGAGAGCGGGTAGGGATCGCACGAATTGCCTCGATTGTTCGTCGGCTTATCCGGCGTGTCGAAGTTATAGATTGCGGCCGGGTCGTTCTTATCCATGCTCATGTCGATCATCGCCACGGCCCCGCGCGGCGGGCTGTTGTGCGGCGTGAAGCTGCAGACGACCAGATTACCATCGCCGGGCACCTGACGCGGATCGAGGATCGCCTCCGGGAAGACCATGTTGTTCGCGTAAACGGCCGTTTCCTTTGTGCCGTCCGGATGGACGCTCCAAAGGCTCTGCACGGTCAGCGCCGTCTTGTCGATATACTCCCAACGCCCGAAGAGAATCCGCCCGTCCTCCATCACGGTCGGGTCGAATTCGGTTTCGCAGTTGACCGAGATCGCGCGGATGTTCGAGCCGTCGGCATTCATCACGTGCAAGATGTCGGACCCCTCGTTCGCACACGGGATCAGGCTGCTGTATCGATTCGAGGTGAACACGATCCGCCCGTCCGGCAGATAAGACGGTCCGAAATCATGGACGCCGCCGCCCGCGCCATGATACTCGCGCTCGCAGTCGGACGGGTTGGTGACCCGGCGTAGCCCCATGCCGTCGATCCCGATCTCGTAGATACTCGTACTGCCGCCGGACTCGCCCTTATGGCAGAAGAGCACACGTTTCGCGTCGAACGAGAGTTCGGGCTGCCAGTACATCCCCTCGCCGAGCGTCTCTTTGGACTTGGGATCGATGACCGTCCGCACGCGATGTTTCTCGGGCGCGTCGGACGGGTTCTCTAGCACGTAGATGCCGCCGCCGGGGAACCACTTGTAATACGTATCGTAGATGTGGATACCCTGGATGTTCCGCCGCTTCGTGAAAAGCAGGGGAAAATCGAGCATCTTCTTCATCTCGGCGGCATTTTCCGTGGCCTTTTCAGCGGGCGTTTCGGCCGGGGCCGGTTGCGCATTGCAGAAGACCAAACAGAGCCCAATCAGCACAGCCCCGGTCACCATGGCGGCCCGTTTCAGGGAATCTTTCATCAATGGTTTCTCCATATCTTCGCTCGTTCGGCAATTCGACGACGGAAAGGACAGTCCACTCATTGTACCTGCCAGGTTGCGGCGCTGCAAAGACGGTCCATCCTACGACACTTCCGCCGATTCTTCAACGCCCGCCGGGGATCTTGAACACCCAGGCGTGCGA
>JABMRB010001333.1 GCA_013202865.1 Candidatus Nealsoniibacteriota bacterium
CCATCTACCTCAACGGCGACTGGGACGCATTTCACGCCGCCCGAATCAAAGCTGAGCAACAGAAACTGTACTCCTACAAGAGATGCCTGCAGGCTACCCTAAACTGCGCCACCTAACGAGAACCGGAGGTTGCAACCATATCTTTTCCGTCGGGTCGATTCCAACGGAGTATCACGCCAACGGGATTGCCGTCAGCGTCGAGGTACGTCCATTGGGCCGACCGCTTGCCGAGTTGCTGTTCCAACTCGGCCACTGCGGTGTTGGCCGTGGCGAAAACGCGGGCCTTCTTCGGTGTCGGTGTTGACACAATTGCCGTCTTCTTCGGGTGCGAGCGATTTGTGTCAGTGTCGACGGAGCCATGGGGCATCAGATCGGCCACCCGCAGCCCCAATGCCTTGCAGATCGCCTCGACCGTGCAGCCGGCGTGGCAGTGGAGCAGTGCCCGGCCGTCATCGCCTTCGTTGATCGACAGACTCGGCCGTCGATCGTCGTGGGCCGGGCATCGGGCGACAAAGCCCTTGCCGGAGCGCTTTGCATCAGGTATTCTTGACAGCATCAGTTCAACTGGGGTGTCGGTCATCATTGGTCGGCACCCCCTTTCTTTTTCTCGATCCAGTCCCGCAAGTCGGCGGGATCGTATCGCACGGCTCTCCCGATACGGACGCAGGGCAGTTCCCCGCGTGGTTGGGTGATGCTCCAGAGCGTCCTGGGCGAGACCGCCAGAATTTCGGCAGCTTGCTTGGCCGTCAGTAGGAACGCGGCCATCGATACAGGGGAAGTGTTACTCATCGCATCCCCCCCCTTTCCGCCCGTCGTGCGTCGATTGAATTGAGTTCGTGCCGGACTTGCGCTATGGCCGAGTTATCAAAGAGCCGCGTATTGCCGGCGTATGCCTTGGGGCGGATGTGGACTCGGGTCCGTAGGATGCGGCAGACCCGATCTACCGGCACTCCTAGCTCGGATGCGATCACGCCCACAGTAACGAGTCTTGGGGGCGGAAAATGCTGTGCAGAATGCTCCATCGCAAACCACCTTTCGTACTGAGAAGGGCACAATTGCCCTTCACCAGTCCGTTGGTAGTCACGATTTCGTCCGTAAGTCGTTGTCAGACAAGGAGCCACGGGTCATGACCGGTCATGACCGTGCCACTTCATACCCGCTTCTGGAATCGTCTCCGTGGGTCTCGCTCCCCATTAGGGGGGTAGTCGTCTTCTTGTTGGCTGTCCTTCTGTGCCGCAATCAGTCGCTCCAGCTCTGCCTGTCGGTGCTCCACGTCACCAGCCGTACAACCCACAGCCCGTGCCACTTCACTCAGACTCGCTTTGGGATGCTCCGTCCGATACTCTCCAACTCGTTGCGACAGATCCCGCTCCCGAGCGTCAATCTCCTCGTCTTGAGCTTCCTGTTGCCGCTTTTGATCGCGACACTGAGCCGCCGGGCTGTCCCCAGCCGGTGTCAGGTAGTCGGCCAGCGGTAATGCGATGGGGTCTTTCCCCTGCGCTCTGGCGTCCTTGAGCCTCCTACGATTCGCTTTCCAACCGGGAGATTCGATGACAACTCCTTTACTGCAGCCTACTGCTTCAGATACTGCGTTGGCAGTGTCGTGTGGTCGCCGTATCAGATGACCCGCTATCAAGTTCTCGGCTTCCCGGCGTTTAACGCGGTTCCTTGTCTTTTCGCCACTCACCGGACTACCCTTTCCCTCCAGCGATTTCAGTAATTCTCGCAGGACGAGAATCGCTCCCCGTGAGAGTCCCGCGCCATCAAGTTGAGGCGAGTATGATTCGACGTGGTCAGCCTGACTGCTGGCTGGGGATTCGTCGTCCGTGGCCACTTTCATCGCGTGAAGCAGTTCACCAACATCGTATGTGGCCCTGAAGTGGTCCACGACGATTGGCGCATCCTGGAGTACGGTCCCTAATGCCCAAGTGATTCGACCAAACCAGTTCTCCATCGGCCTCGCCCATTCCAAGTGTTCGGGGAAGTCCAAGGCTATTCTCGACGTAACCAGTTGCGTCTTTCGCCATGTGCCATGCAACTCGTCCAACGTTGGGGGACGGTCAATTCCGGGTATCAGATGAATGCGGTTTTGCAGTTCGACAGCCAAGAAGGCTGGAAGTAGGGTGGCGAATTTTCCCGCCAAGAGACTGCATTCCCACCAGGGCGGAAAGGTGTCAACCTCGGACATGTCCCGTTCAACATCAAGACCCGTCAAGGCGTGTGCCAATGTGTGCTTCGCGAATCTCATTATGTCCAGATGAGGTATTTCGCCGTCGCCACCAGCCACCCGAAGAACATCCAAGAGCAGCAACCTCGTGTCGGTCGCATTGTACAACTGCCGCAAGTCTTCGAGGTCCGTCAGGAATTTCCCGGGCACATCGTCCGAGATATCCCACCACCTTGATTCCAAGATTTCGCTTGTTTCCACGATTTTGCCTTTCTGTCGGGTCGAACCCGGGCGGAGATCGCCGAAAGGCAGTAAGGCGTTCTCCCGCCCGGGGTCGCTTGGCCGGCCGTCGCCAGCCCTCCCGAACAGCCTTATTCTAGCCACAAGGCCGCGCATAGGGAAGCCGCCGCGCACGTTCCTCAAGCCGCCCCTGGATCGACCGCGGCCGGACTGGTTGACATACTGAATTCCACCGGCAAGCGTGCGGACAGGGCACAGGGAGGACGTTGCGATGAGTGAGAGGCCGGGCGGGTCGTATTTCTTCTGGTCTACCTGAGCAGGTCTCTTGTTGCCGAACAAGCGGCGGCCAACACCTACCTCACTGCCCACGTTATTTCGCCCGAAATAATCTGCGACTAGGGACTGGGACAATCAAGAGCGACGTAGCTGGCCGCACACGTACCCGCCCATTCCTGGGCAGGTCGTGCCGATTAGCGTTCCCGAGGCCGAGAAGACGCTGCATCGTCGGGAAGTAGGTGTCGAAGCAGAACCCGAAGCGGCTACGGCCAGTAGGTGGCCAACAATTGATCCACGGCCTTCGCGGCACCGTCTTTCTCTGCCGGGCGATGGGTGGCTGGCTGGTCGAGGTCGGTGAGCCAGGCTAGGTCGGCCAGCGGGGTAGCCTGGGCCTCCTCTGCCCCGTCGGTGAGATCGATCAACTTCAGGGCGTTGAAGAAGCTGGTCTGGTTGTTGCGGGCAAGCAGCACGTCGGTGGCATTGACTTGCCCGTCGCGGTCGTAGTCGTAGGGGAAATCGATCGCGGCATCTTGCGGGAACCCGCGGGGGTTGTTGCGAGCGAGGAGCAGGTCGGTCGTGGTGACCTGGGCGTCGGCCTGGGAGTTGCCCGCCTCGGCCACGGCGTTGCCGATGTAGAAGACATCGGGGGCGGCAAGGCCCGTGTCGACGTTGGCCAGGATTGTTACTTCGAGCCACGTGTTCTGGATCGCGTGGTCTTCCCAGATTAGCTTGACTCGGTCCGTGCCGCTGGGGCCGCCGCCTTCTGCTACCGTCACGCTGACCGGCCCCGGTGCCGATGCCCACGCACCCGGATCGTCGCTATTGCCCACGTTGAACTCGACGTACTGGCCGACGTTCTCAGCGGTCAGGCCAGCCGGGTTGGCCAGCCCGGCGATGTCGACCATGATGCCGTTGATGCCGCGGCTGTAGCTGGTGTAGTTTTCAAACGTGGCAATCCCACCCGGGCGCAGGGACTCTTTGTCGGTGGCGATGGCCAGATCATCCAGCGGGCCGTCCTCGCCGGGGTCGTAACGGCCGTTCAAGTCGCCGGCGTCGACGTAGGCATCCCAGTCCCAGATCGAACCGTTGTAAAAGATCTGCCGGTCGATGATTTCTGTTTGCAGGGTGGTTTGGCCGTCGGGCGTTTCCGGGGCCGGTTCGCGGTGGCCGACGTTGTCGGTGGCCACGCTGTAGAAGGCGTAGGTGTGGCCACCCTTGCCGTGAAACGTGGCCGAAGTCTCCGTGGTGTCGTCCAGCCACAGTTCAAACGGTCCTTCGTTGTCGGAAACATGGATGTCGTAGTGGGCGACGCCCGAACCGCCCGCGTCGTCCTCGCCGCTCCAAGTCACGGGTACGGAGCTGCCGGGCGGGTTGTCCGGCAATGGATCGACGCTGCTGGTCGGAAAGCCGGCGTCGATGGTGTTGAGAACTTGGGGGGTGTCGATCGGGTCGTTCCAGTCGAAGAAGATGGAGGCCTTGTTGGTGATTTCTGTGCCGGTTGCTAGGCCGTCGAGCGGCTCGATCGTGTAGCTTATGTGGCCGTCGCCGCGGCCGTTATCGTCGTTGGGGTAGAGTAGCCCGATCATCGGGTTCTCGGGCATCCAGCCGGTCGTTGGGTCGAGTGCCATGAAACTGGCCGAGAGGGTTCGTGCGGCCCGATCGAGCGAGATGGCGACCTCGACGACCAGTTCATGCCCTTCGATGGTCCGCTCAAGCTGTGCATTGTACGAATCCAGCCCGGCGGGGATGGCGAAGATCTCGCCGCCGAGCATGAACTCGGTCAGCTCGAAGGTCGTCAGATCGAGGTCTTCGTCGAACGCGTCGGTGATCCGAATCCACTGCGCCGGAGCAGTCGCGTCGGCCTTGTTCTCAAACCGGATGGTGTACGGCATGACCATCGACTGATCCACATCCACCGCGATGTAACCGTCGTCACCATAGCCCGCTGGGCCGAGTTTGTCGTTGGGGTCTTGGGAACGGACGGGGTTGCTGGTTGTTGAAGCATGTGGCCTGAGCACGTCTCTGATGGCGTCGTCGATTTCCATGCAAACTCGCTCGACACCACCGGAGTAATACCAATATCCAAGCGTTTGGATGCCTTCATTAACGTCGTCACGTATCACTGTGCCAAGCTTCGCCCCCCCATATCCCGCGCCACCGATGAGCGCACCAACGATCACAATGGGCCCCGCAACCTTGATCACTGGGACGAGGACTCCTGCTGTTGCCTTAATCCCTACCGCAGTTGCAGCGCCTGCCTTGACTAGTTTATCCACGGTTACCTTGATGATCACGGCAGAAGAAGCTACGGAAGTAAAGAACGATGATTCAGCCATCGTAGCCAACAGTTTTGCTGACTGTGAGGCAGAGGCCGACTTCATCATGTCGTAAAAGCGGCCAGTATTGTCTAGCGTCGTTTCGATTAACGGGCTCGCCAGCCCGAGAGGATCAACTAGGCTAGTGGGGTCGTTTTCCACATATCGGTAGAGATTCATCCCTCCAACTAGGCCCACCGGATCTTGACTCGTGAATCGGCCGAGTGTGCGATCGTAATACCTCGCACGCATGAACTCCAACCCGTTGCCCTCATTCATTACGCCCCACTGCCCGACGAACTGGAAATCGTTGGCGACGGTTTCGGTCCAGGCAAGTTCGCCGCCAAACGGGAGGTAGGCATAGTTATTGACGGCCGCGCCGAGGGCGTCGGTCAGTGCGGCGGTGGAACCCAGGGCGTCGAAGTCGTAGTAGTACGAACCGGCGGCAGTCGTCTGGTTGATCAGTCCGAGGCCGTGGCTGTGGCCTGCTTGCCAAACGTCGGTCGAACCGTCGTATTGGCCGACGACGTTGCCCAGTCCGATCGGGTCGATGACGTACTCGGTTACGACCCCATCAATGCTGACCGCCACCCGATTCCCGAAGGCATCGTACGTATATTCATAGACGGCCCCGTCGGGCTTGGCCACCATGACAAGTTTGTTGTCGGTATTGTACGTGTAAGTCGTGGTTCCCTCGGGCGAGATCTCTTGGACGAGATTCTCGTCGGCGTCGTAGCCGTAGCTCGTGCCGCCGACCGCTGTATACTGGTTCAACTCGTTCGAGGTATACTCGGTCGCCGCGCCGTTGATTGTGGTGCTGAGGCGGTTGCCGAGCGGGTCGTACTCATAGGCGATATTCTGGGCCGGAAGTGTGGATTCGGCAGCAGGCGCGAAGACGGCGTGGGTGAGCTGGCCGATAACGTCGTAATCGTAGGTCCATGCCCCGTCCAGTGTGGTCATTAGGGTCCGCAGACCGGCGCCATCGTATTCGTATTCAAACTTCGAGGTGACGGAGTCATCCGGCGCGTAGTTCAGCAGGCTCTTCAGTTGTCCGGCCGCGTCGTAGTCGTACCTCGTGTAAGTTCCGTTGCCCTTGTCCGCTCGGCTCAATCGGTAAAGTTCGTCGTACGAATAGGTGACGATCACCGAATCACTTTCGTCGGTCAGTTGCCAGAGCCGCCCGAGCGAGTCGTAGGCGTAGTTGGTCTGGTGCCCCAACTCGTCGGTCATGCTCTCGCGGCGTCCGGCTGCGTCGTGCGTGTATACCAAGAACCGGCCATCGGGGTAGTCGATCCGAGTCAGGTAGTCGTTCGCGTCAGGGGTGAACGTGGTCGTGCCGGTCGGGTCGACCGATTCCGTTAAGTTGCCACGCGCGTCGTAGGTGAAGTTGACAGTCTTGTCATCCGTCGCGTCGCCAGGCGTATCGAGGCCGTATTGCCGTACTGTGACCCGGCCTTCAGCGTCGATCGTGTATTGGACAGACTGCCCGCGGCGGTTGATCCATTCCTCGGCGTTGCCCAAGGCGTCGTACTGCCACCGTTCGAGCGAGTTGTCGGCATAGGTGATCGAAACAAGATTGCCGGCCGCATCGTAATCGTAGTCGGTCACGTTCCCAGCAGCATCGGTCAACAGGTTGAGCCGGTTCAACTGGCGCGTGTATGAAAAGCGTGTCGAGAGCCCCAGGGCGTTTGTCGAGCGGACGACGTTGCCAAGCGTGTCGTACGCATAGGTCGTCGAACGGCCCAGCGGGTCGGTCATACGGGTCATGTTGCCCAACGAGTCGTAGTTCATCTCGACGGCCCGGCCCAAGGGGTCGACCGCTTTTTCGATCGCTCCGGTCTGGTTGAAGTAGCAGTCGGTTTGTCCGCCGAGCGTGTCGGTCATGGAGACGAGCCCGCCGTCGCCGCGCGTGATTTCGACCCGGCCCGCGTCACCGTCGCCGTGGATAGCGTCCAGTTGGCCGAGGCCGTTATACTCGTAGAATGTATGCGTCTCATCGGCGTAAGCTATCTCGAACAGGGCATGCTCGTCGTTGTAGGCGTAGCCGACGCTCAGGCCATCGTAGCCGACGACTTCGATCAGGTGTTCGTCGGCAGCGTCATAGAAATACGTCGTTTCGCGGTCGTCCTGGTCGGTGACCGAACGAATCCGCCCGGCCGCGTTGTAGCCGATTGTTGCGGTGGCGATCCCATTGGAATGGGAGAGTGTTTTCAAGCGTCCCTCGGCGTCGTAGCCGCAGGTGATCCGGTTGGCGTTGGTGTCTTCGACGAAATCGAGCTTGCCGTCGGCGGTGAATGTGCAGAACGAGCCGCCAAGCTCGCGGAGCATGTAGCCGCCGCCGGTGCGATCGGTCAACGTGCCGTTATCGTCCGGCCGGGCCAAGTAGCCACCGAGGACGCTCGGCTGGAAGATTCGTTTCGAGCCGCCGGGGTAGTTGATTTCGACAGTCCCATCATTGCGGGTTGAAAACGACATGTCCCAATTGTTCGTCCAGCCGTATCCGAGTGTGCCGAGTTCGTAACGGCTGACGATCGACTCGGAGAACGAACGCGAGAACGCGATATCGAGCCCCGGCCCCGAAGCTACCGCATCGATCCCACCGGCCAAGCTCCCGACGACCGAATAGCCCTGTGCCTGGGCCAGTTCAAACGCCATCAGTTCACCGACATCGGTCACCGGCTGGCCCAGCCTCCGCAGATAGGCTGCGTTTTCAGCCAGCATCGAGACATAGTCGCCCCAGGTCGTGCCGACTTCGGCCGTGAAGCTGGCAAAAATCTGGTCCCAAGCTTCCGCGGAGATATCCTCCGGCTTCATCGCGTCCTTCATGCCCGACCAGTCGGCAGGCGACGTGTCGTCGGCAGTGAGAACGCCAAGGCTGAAATTGAACGGTTGACCGAATTGCCAAGGTTGCTGCCACCCGGCGTAATAGATCGGTACGCTGACCGACTCACCCGGCTGCAAGAGGCCCGGCGTGTCGCCGCAAGCGAGCAGTTGGATTGAGGGGCTGAAGCCCTCCGGGTGGGCGGATGTCCAGAAACCACCATGGCGGTTCGTTTCGTTTAGTGTCAAGAACGCACCTTCGCGACCGTTCTGGTCGGCCGATACGACCAGCAGCGGCGCGGGCATGGCGATTGTGCCCGTGTTGGCATACTCGACGTAAAGCGTGCCGAGTTGATGGAAACCGAGCGAACTGGGCGTGATCAACTGCGTCTCCAACACCGCTTCGCCGCCCAGTAGGACCGTAATGGCGTCCGGCATGACCAACACGTCGCTGCCAGGTCGCGAAAGACGCAGGTCGTACGTTCCCGCTGTAAGCGTGCCTTCAGCGAACGTCGCCTCCATATCCTCGGTTGAAAAGACCGAAACAACATCGGCGCCGATGGCGTTGCCGAGGTCGTCAACCAGTTCGACCGCTATGTCGGGCGTGAACCCAACACCCTCGATCGAGAAGACAGCATCGGCCGCCTCGCCAATTTCGTCAGGCGTCCATGCGATGACACCCATGGCAACTGCTTCAGCACGGAGTGAATAGGCGACACTCGACGAGCCGGCACCATACGTCATCACGTAGTGGGTCCCGCCTGAGAACGAGCCGGGCACGACTAGCCTGACATCTGAAGTCCGAGGAATCGCACGTCGGTCGAAGTCCTGCCGGCTGGGCATGCGACCCAGAGCGACATAAACTTCGTTTTCACCGCCGTCCGTGTTGAGCGTAATATCCAGTGCGTCGCCGGGCGGCAACTCGACGGCGTAATAATCGACCGCGTCCGCAGCGTTTAGCGTCCCGGCTACCGCCACACCTCCGGCCGAGAGTTCGTGGACGCTGACCGAGATGGGAATCCCCACGATGTTGTCGCCCACCGGGTCAAGTTCGTCGGTCTCTTTCTCCTGGTTGTACATATCGGCACGAACGATGACGTAGTAGTCGCCCGGCAGTGCGCCGGGAACCGCCAAATCGACCGATTGAGAGTACACTTCGTCCTGTGCCAATCCGCCACTGTGGGCGACGGCATCAAGCAACTTGTCGTCAATGTCCCACTGATCGTCGGCTGAGAGGTAGATTGCATCGGTCCAGTCGCCCAACAAGGGCATGCCGCTGTCGTTCGCTCCGTCCCAAGAGACGGTGACCGACTCGCCAGCCCACAACTCTGCCGGCTCGACCAGCACGTTGCTGAGCTTCAGGTCCACTTCCGCCACGTTGAACGAGGCGTCGTAAACGTCGTCGTCCCGCTCACCTGGCGTCCCGTCGCGGTCCTGGTCCATCAGGTTGCCGGCTGGGTCGCGGATGTACGGGCCGATCAGAACGTGATACTGCCCATAGGCGGTCTGCGGCTCGAAACTGATGCGGAAGGTATTGGTGCCAGTTCGTTCCAGGTCGGTCGGCCAGATTGTGCTGCCGTCCGGCCCGGTGATGCGGATGTCGTTAGGCGTGAAGACCTCCGTGTCCATCTCTTCGGAGAACCAGATGTCGACGTGCTCAATAGTCCCCGCCAGATCGCCCGTAGGGACCTGTCGGGTGATCCGCGGGGCGACCGTATCGCGAATGAACGTGGCTTCAAACACGTCGTCCTCCGGCTCGCCGCCGATGCCGTCCCAGTCCTGGTCCTGAAGTTTGCCGTTGGTGGCAACAATGTTCGGCCCGACTGTGTACGTGTACCTGCCGTCTGCCTCCTGCAACGGGAAGCTGACGCGATAAGTCTGCTGGCCGCCCAGTTCATCCTCCAGTGTGATCCCGGCAACGTCGATCCGGCCAAGCGGGCCCGACAGTCGCAGATCGTCCGCGGTGAATGTGGCCGGATCAATCGGCCCGATAAACGTCACGTCGAGGTGATCCACCGGCGCCGTAATGAAGCCTTGCGGTCGAGTGTAGGTGCTCACATAGGCGGGTGTCCCGCTGCCGGGAAGGTAGATCGTTCCCACTTCACCTACCTGGTGGCCGGTGCCGCCATGGACTTCAATTGGTCCCAGAAAGCCCGAGAAGTCGTCATAGTACATGGCAACTCGCCCGCCGCCACCGCCGCCACCGTTGTTACTGCCCCCGATGCCTCCATTGGCTGCGATGATTCCCGCGCCTGCAACCGTACCCGCCGTTACATAGACGCTTCCACCCGAGCCGCCACCTTGAGGGCTAATGCCGTTGTTCCCCGTAGCAGTTATCGCTCCATCGACTGTCAACCGGCCGTCAACCGTCAGAAC
>JABMRB010001334.1 GCA_013202865.1 Candidatus Nealsoniibacteriota bacterium
AAATTACAGCTATCCGCCGTCGATTGATTTCCATACCAAGTAATCGCCATGCTCGAAAGCATGCGCGAATTGTGCCCAGAGCGCAATACCCCCCTTTTGGCGGATAATCAGGGTGCGGAAAATGGGCCTAGGGCGACGGCAGACCGGCCTCATCACGGCGCCCGACTTTGGACACGTCTTTCGTCGGGCCAAAGCAACTCTCGCGTTGCAGGGGGTCTATACGTTGCGGTCGTCAGCCGAGGCATCGATCGTTCCGGTAGTCTACGTCTGCAAGGCTTCATCTGAGCAGCAGGCGGACGACTTCCACCGCCTCGTGTGGAACCAGGACGTGGTGCCGTTCCTGATCGCCCATACGCCCTTAGGAATCAAACTCTACTCCGGCTTTCGCCACAGCCGCTCGGCCCGCGGAGGCGTGAAGGGGGTCCTGGAAACACTCACCGACTTCAACAACGTCGCCGATCTCATCAAGGACTTCCATGCCGACTCCATCGACAGCGGCAGGCTGTGGCGAGAGCGCGGCGCGGACGTCAAGCCGGAACACCGTGTCGATTGGAAGTTACTCGACAATCTCCGCACGCTGGACCGTTGGCTTTGCAACAGTGGCTTGGACCAAGAAACGTCTCACGCCCTGATCGGAAAGTACGTCTACCTGCACTATCTCCGCGACCGCGGTATTCTGTCGCCGAAGAAGCTGAACCGGTGGGGTATTGACGAGCCAACCATCTTCGGGCGTCACGCCACCATCAAAGGCGTTCGAGAAGTGGTTGAACGGCTGGATGACTGGCTCAACGGCAGCGTCTTCCCGCTTGAACTCGGGAGAAGCAGAGACCTTGATCAGAAGCAGCTTCGGTGTGTTGCCGGTGTCTTCAACGGCGATGAGGTCACCGAGGTCGACGACCGGCAACTGAGCTTTGATTTCGGAGCATACAATTTCTCCTACATCCCCATCGAAACGCTCTCGGCAGTCTACCAGCAGTTTCTTCATGCCCCCGGTAAGACGGACGCACCAAGCCGCGGCCGACAGATCGGTGCGTACTACACACCGATTCCGGTCGTCAACTTGATGCTCGCGGAACTGGAGGAACGCCGTCCTCTGGAAAGAGGAATGCGCGTGTTCGATCCGTCGTGCGGATCGGGCGCGTTTCTGGTGCAATGCTATCGCCGGCTGATTGAGAAGGAGTTTCCGCCGGGCAGCCAGCCGAAGCCAGGTGAGCTTCGCGATCTGCTCCAGCAGAGCATCTTCGGAGTGGACGCGGAAAGCGACGCGTGCAACGTCACCGAGTTGAGCCTCATTCTCACGTTGCTCGACTACGTCGACCCGCCCGATCTGGAAGGGCGCGGACGGAGCCAGTTCAAGCTCCCCGTGCTTCGCGACAACAACGTCTTCTGCGAGAACTTCTTCCAGACCCCTGCGGCCAAACATCCACCGCTGAAGCGGAAGTTCGATTGGATCGTCGGCAACCCGCCGTGGAAGAAGCTGAATCCCAAGAAGCTGCACAAACACGATCGACCGGTGTGGAAATGGATGAAGGACAACGAAAAGGAGCGTCCGGCCGGCGGCAACCAGGCGGCCCGCGCGTTCGCCTGGGAAGTCCTCAACTATCTTGCGGCCGATGGCGAAGTAGGCTTGTTCCTGCCTGCGATGACGTTGTTTGAGGACCCCTCGGTCGGTTTCCGCCGCAAGTTCTTTCAAGAGGTCAGCGTCAACACGGTCGTCAACTTCTCCAACCTTGCCGAGGTCATCTCTGCCGGGCGATTCCGAGTACCGGGCGCGGCGTTCTTCTATGAGCGGCGCGACGGCGGCACCGCGCCGGACGAAGACGAGTTCATCCGTACGTATTCGCCACTGGTGGCCAACCAGGAACCTACGCGACCTGCACGATCCGGCGAGCGAAACGAGTCGTGGAGCCTCGTCATTAACGCCAGTGAGGTTCGCGACATCCCCACAGCCGCAATAACGAACGGAAACGGGTTGCCGTGGAAGCTGGCAACCTGGGGGTCGTCGCTGGATCTTCGTTTGTTGAGCAAGCTCAAGCGGCTGTTCCATCCGTTGGGCGATTTGGATCAGACGTCCCGCGACCCGGATCGCAAGGGAAAGATCATAACGTCAGAGGGCCTTCAACTCCGCAAGGAACGCAAGAGTGACGAGGAGGAAGAAGAAGTCGAACTCGTCGAGGAAGTTGTTGGCAAGAACAGACTGGACGTGACTCGCCTGAAGCGCCTGCGTCACGTCTTCTCATTTCCGTCCGACGCAATTGTACCGGTCGAGTTGGAACTGAAGTACGTACGAAAGGGCCGATCCGAGTTGCCATTGTCGGTCTGTCGTCCTCCGCATGTCATTGTCAGTGCCGCCCGCACTTTCGCCATCTACACGGACGAGTACCTGATCGTTCCGCCTCGCCAGATTGGAATCGCCAGCCCTTCAGATGACGCGGATTTTCTGAAAGCTCTGTCCGTTTACCTTAGTTCCGATTTCGCATTCTACCACCAGTTCCTCAGCTCTACGGAGTTTGGTGTAAAGCGCGATCGTTCGACACTGCGAGCACTGCGTCGAATGCCGATCGGAATTGCCGACCTGCCACGCGACCAGTTGAAACAGTGGGCCGAACTTCATTCTCGGTTAGCACAAACACAGCCGCACACGATCGACGATACTCGGGAGCGAGAAGTCATTGGCAGCAGGCAACTGCCTTTGCCTTCGATGGAGGATGCCGACGATGAACTTGGCCCTCTCCTGGATGAATTGAACGGCATGGTATGCGACTCTCTTGGACTCGACGCAAGAGAAAGATCGCTGATCCACGATTTGGTCCATGTTCGGCTATGTCTCAATGATGGCAAGACCGGCAGGGCGGCGGTTCGTGCGCCTAACGCGGCGGAACTTCGAGCCTACGCCCAACAACTCAAATCGGAGTTGGACGACTTCATCGACGGCGAGTTGCCCAAGCGTCACGACGTCGCGGTGGTCTACGACGATCTGTCGGGCATGCTCCAGGTCGATCTGGTCAGGCAGTCGGCGGCCGCGCGCAAGGTGACAGTTGCCAAGGCCGATCACGCCACGGCTCGGCAACTCGAGAAGACTCGGCGCCGCCTGAGGGACCAGCGGTCGCAGTGGGTCTACTTCGACCGCAACTTACGAATCTACGAAGGCACGCGGACGTTCATCTTCAAACCGATGCAGCGATTCCACTGGACGGAAAGCCAAGCCATGATCGACGCCGGAACGATCATCACCGAGACACTCGAAGGGGCAGGAATCGAGACGTGATTAGTTCCAGCTCGCACCAACCCACTGGCCGGTCTGATAATCTCGGTGACTACGATCGCCTGTTCATCCCGCGGGTCCATCGGCTGATCAAGATTGGATACGACCAACTTACGCCCGGGGAACACTCCAACGACGAAGAAACCGCAATCACTGGCGATTTGGTCGAGGCCATTGAAGATGTGCTCGACTTTCCAACGGCCAAATGGATGCGATTCTACAGCGTACACGACGACCCTCCCGAGAATCAGCCAAGACGCCGGGGCCGACAGCGACGCCGTGGCCGAAAACGAAAGCGTGTCGACATCCGTTTCGTCTCGTCCAAGACCTCGCCCCGCACGCGATTCCGGTTCGAGTGCAAACGGTTGGGAAGAGGGCACAACGTGGGACTCTATCTTGGAGCCAAAGGGCTTGGCTGCTTTCTCACGGGTGACTACGCAAGGGAAGACACTCGCGCCGGCATGCTCGGCTACGTCCAGTCTGATGATGAAGAGACCTGGGCAGGCAAGCTCGAGCAGCGACTGCTCGACTCGCCGAGAATCTATTCGCTTCGTGCCGAGAGCCCCTGGCGGCACGAGCCGGTCATCCGAGAATTCGCTCACACCTATCGATCAGATCACGGGCGCGGCCGCGGAAGGCGACCGATTGAGATCTACCATACCCTGCTGCGATTCTACTGATTGAGATTCCGTGTCGTAGAAGAAAGGGAAATCGCCGGGGGCTACCCGACTTTTCGGCGATCACCACCGCAACTGCACCTCTTTCGTATCGGCCGGCAGGAGCCAATGACCGTGCTCATCGCGGGAAATCTCGCGGCCGTCAACGGTCACCTTCACTTTCAGCGACGGCGGCAACGCCAACTCGAATCCGGCGGGCGGTGATGCGTCGCCGGAGAACGTCAGCGTGGCGCCATCGGCGGTCGGTTTGTAAACGAATGAGCAGCGGCCGAAATGTGTGGGAAGATTCTCGACGGCCATCCCGGCTTCGTGCGCAAACCACTCGGGTGCGATGCCCGCCAGCAGACGCAACCGGTCGCCGTGCTCGACGACCAGACAGTCGCGCAGCAACAGCCACACCTCCGCGATCGCCCAGCCGTGCGGCATGGCGACGGAACTTTTCCACGTCGTGCGGGCAAACCGCCAGCCGCCGCTGCCGCTGCGGCCGCCTTCGTCGAAAGCGTACCAGCCGTGCATCTGCGGGTGATCGAGGTGATTGGCCAGCGTCATATAGCCGGCCGCCCGGTTGCCGGCCAGCAGGCCCTGATGGGCCTTGGCCAACGCGAAATAACGCCAACCGCCGGGCCGGGTCGCGCCGTTGCCGCGAAACTGCTCGCAGGCCTTGCCCGTGGCGAGCGGATACAATCGGCACGGCCAGAGCACCGCGTAGTTGCCGTAGCCGTCGGGCAGACGGTCGCCGAACGCCCCGTCGTAGCCCGCCATCAACTTCTCGGCCAACGCGGCCCACTTCACCGCGTCGTTCTCCTTGTCGGCCGCACGAGCGAGCATCGCCGTCGCTCGCAGACCGGCCACGTCAAACGCCTCCGTATACTCGGGATGATGCCCGTCGCAGCTTCCCGGCTTGAGTACCTGACGCCGCTGTGCGGGCCTCTCGTCCGGCCGATCCGGCGGCAGCGCGTCGCCGAACTCGAGACTCTCGGCCTTCACGTAATGCGGCCCGGGCGTCGTGCGATAGTAGTGGATCATCGCCGCAATCTTGGCCGCCGACGGATAGACGCGGTCGAGCCATTGCCGGTCGTGCGAAAACCGCCAGTGTTCGCCCATCACCCAAAGGATCTGGCCCGGGTTGTCGGCCTCGACGCGGGTGCGGCCGTTGAACGGGTGCTTGAGGAAGAAGTCGATCGCCGCTTCGGCCAGCGCGAGGTTGCCCGACTTCTGCAGGATGGCGGCCACGTAGACGCCGTCGCGGTTGAAGACGTTGTAGTTGATCACGGCCACGTCGGGGGCGCCCTCGTTGAGTTCCATGGCAGCATGGCCGACGATCGCCGCGAAGCACTCGGCCCAACGGGCGTCGGGCACGCGGATCGTCGCCCGGGCGGCCAGTTGCTTCCAGTACGCCCTGGCCTCGGCGAAGACCGCGTCCGCTTTCAAACGTCGATAATAGTCCAATCCCGGGTCCGGTTGCAGCGTACCGCCGTCGGCCGCCTTGGGCTCGGCCAGATCGAGCTGTGCCCAACCGCTCGTACCGTCCCAATCGTGTCCCACGGCCCGACGCCCCGGCAACACGGGACAGATCACCCCCAACGTTTTGCTCTCTCGCGGCTCGAGTTCCAGGTCGAACCGCAACGTGCCGGAGCAATCGCCCGCCGCCGACTCGGCCTGCCGCCTTTCGGGAACGCGTCCGAGCAATGCCCATCGGCCGACGTCATCTCTATCCGACACGCCGGCGGCCTGCACGGCCGTGTCGGCAATCACCGCGGCATGGCCGTCGACCAACAGCGCATCGCCGGCTTTGCTGAGGGCAAGCTGCCGCACCGGCCCGCCTGCCGGCCCCAGCGGCCGCAGCGCCACGTAGACGAACACCGAGGCGGGGCCGCTGCCGCCGTTGGTCAGTCGCACCCGCGCCGCAACGACTTGGAGCTTGCCGCCGGGGCACTGCCGCTGAACCTGGCAGACCTCCGTTCTAACGGCCGTCTCACCCGCCTTCCAATCGGTCTGCGGAATCAGGTATCCGGTGCCTGCCAACCGGTGGTCGTTGGCCACGCCCGGCATCGTCGGTGCAACGAGTTTCTTCGTCGGCCGATCGTAGACCCAGCAGTAGACCCCGTAGGTCGCGAACCCCGGCGAGAAGCTGCCCTCGGCCTCCACAAACGTCTTGAGCGTATCGACCGTGTTGGCCGTGCCGATCGGGACGTGGAGTTCGCCTTTCGGATCCAGCTCACCACCGAACGAACGGTTCGCCGGGGCCAACGCAAGTGCCAGACATAGAGCCACGACGGCGAACCCGCATGGTCTCGGCCTCTTCACGACACGATCTCCCTGATGCAGAAGTGGCCGAATGCCTACTGCGAGTTGGACTTCAGCAGGTTGATCGCGTTCGATTTCGGCAGCCCGCCGCGTCTACTGTCCACCACGCTTCAACGGCTGCGTGTAGACGCCCTGGTAAGGCTGCGTGCTGAGGTCTTGCAACTGTTTGCGCTGTTTGGGTGTGAGCACTTCGAGCGATTGCGCCGACAACTCCTTCTGGAGCTTCTGAATCTGCTGATAAAGCTTCTGCGTCTCTTGCTGGTTCTTTTCCCGGATCTTGCGGAGCTTTTCCTGCTGCTTCTCGTCGAGCCCCAGCTTCTCCAACGTGCGGGGATTTCTCAGCATGGCCCCGCCACGCGTGCGGAGATTGATCTGCTTCAACAGGTCGATCTGGTGCGGCAGCAGCACGGCCTCGATCTTCTTGCCGACGGCCTTCATCTGATCCGCCCGCTTCTTGCTGATCTCGGCGTACTTCTTCCGTTGCTCTTCTGCTGGAAGTTTCCGGATCTCGGCCCAGTTCTGTTGATACGACGCGCCGATGCTCTCCTGATACTCCTTGCCGATCGCTTCGAGCTTCTTGATCTGCTCGTCGAGCAGTTCCAACTCCTCCTGCACGTCCTTCTGTCGCAGGGAGTAGTAGCCGGGCACCGCGGGGATCATCGCGGCGCCAATGCGGACCACCGGCGCACCACCCGGTGCCGCTTTCTGCGGCGCATCGGCCGCCGGGCAGACAGCCACCGCGGCCCCAACCACCAGGGTAACGATCATCAAAGCGAAAACACGGAACATGTCAGGCTCCTTTTGCAAAACAGGGACGCCCGGAACTTCGGGCCATTCCCGCCTATTATTACTCCTAATCGCAAGCAATACCACCCGGAAAGGTGACTGTTTTCCTTTTCGGCTCTTTTTTTTGACGGGTAGCTACGGCCGCCACGCGAAACTGTCCATGCTCTGCGTCGTGCAGATAATTATAGAAAATCGCCTGCGCAGTGCCAAGCAGCAGAGGGAGCCACCTACTTTCAAGACGCATTGCCCTTCCACCGTTCCGCATCTATCCTGGTATAGGGTCGTCGATTCGTTCACAATGGAAATCGAGGCAAGAATGTCGCATCGGCGGAAGGTTGCTCTGCTTGTAATCCTCCATCTGATCGGGTTCGGGCTGTTTGCCCTGCTGCGCGGCGACGACGACGACCCACCGGCCGAGCCGCCGCTGGACCAGGCCAAAGACGTGGCCACGCTCGATCAGATCGACGTGGCGTCGCGCGAGCTCACCGAGATTTCGCCCGGCACGCAGATTGTTGATTGCCCGCCGCAGGGCTGGTCGCACCTGATCATTAAGAGTTGGCCGCACATCGGACCGGAGACGATCGACGACGTCTCCGACGCGAACGCCGCAATCGTCAGCCTGCTTTTCACGGCCATCGTGGCCGACGTGCAGCAGGCCAAAGGCGACGACGGCAAGCGTTCGTTTCATCTCGCCAAGGTGGGCATCGGCGTCGGCGCGGACGTCGATGGCCGCCACCTGACGCTCACTCCGGACACGCAGAAGGAACTCGGCGCCGACTTAGGATGGATGGACCGGCGCGTGCTCATCGGCGGCCGAGACAAGTTTCGCAAGATGCGTTGTGTCGCCCGCTCAAACACCATGGCCCTGTTGGACAGCCCCGAGATACTGTTACACGACGGCGAGCACCGCCCCGTGATCCTCCGCTACGCGTTGCTGCTCGACGCCGCCACCGGCCGGCTCGACACACTACTCTGGGCCCTGAACCTGGACGAACAGGGCAACATCTCAGACATAATCAGCCCGATCCACCGGTTACCGTCGAGCAAGGTAGAAGCCTGTATTTTACACGCCGACCCCGACAAGTTCGTCCTCGGCGTCCCCACAGCAATCGCCTTCGCCATGACCTCGATCCCCGAGGGCAAGCAATCGCTAGTATGTCCCGCATCGCTAAAGCCGCTAGTCACCCAATCGCCACCAACACCCCATGCCGCCCGGCAGCTACAGCGCTGGCTGCGGAAACTGGTCCTGGATGAGCAGGAGGGGGGATAGATTTCAGATTTGGGATTTCAGATTTGGGATTTGG
>JABMRB010001335.1 GCA_013202865.1 Candidatus Nealsoniibacteriota bacterium
TCAGCCGGAATATGGGGCATCTCGGCGTGCCCCAGCAGAGCCGCCTGAAGGCGGTACTACAAACGGGACCCAAACGGTCAAACTACCAAACGGATGAGTATCGAGCGTCGAACAAGGGAGCATGAATGATGAAGCGAGCGGGACTCCGTGTCAACTCGCGAGGGCGTTTTCGATCCTCTTTGGCGTGAAACGGGAGATATTGAGGGGGGCAAAACCATTATTTCCACAAATCGTGCTGATTATCTTCCATTTTGCGCCGATATGGATAACAGAACTTTCCCATGCGTCAGCATGTTACTGCGTCGTCTTCGACCTTTTTGGAAGTCCGGAATCGCTTAGCAAGCACCTGAGTGGGACACTGAACCAACCTAAGTACCCCCTTCTGCGGTGGGGCTGAGGTATCAAAAGAGACTGCTTTTTACCCCCTCCGAGGTGTGTCAACAGGCTGGCGACCGCTCTATCCGGCTTTTCTCCATACAAAACTCGCCCGGCTGGCTATGCGTGCAGGTGAGCACCATACAGGCAGCAATAGAACCCCCATATCGAGGTATTGCAGACTCATTACTGACTTTTTTGCGCCGTCGGGGCTCCAGATTCGCTCCGCGGCGTGTGCCAATCGCCTGCTGCCGGTTGATCGAAACCAGTCCAGGCGATAGAATGGCTCGCTTGCGGCGGAGCAGCCTGAACACCGTGTTTCAGGCAACGCTACACGACACTCTCTTTTTTAGGAATTGGACACATGGCAGAAGGTACCATCAAGCGGCTGACGGACAAGGGCTTCGGTTTCATCGACACCGGCGGATCGAAGGACATGTTTTTTCATTCGTCAGACCTCGAAGGCGTGAGCTACGACGAACTTCAAGAAGGACAACGAGTGTCGTTCACCGAAGGACATGGCCCCAAGGGACCAAGGGCCGAGAACGTCAAACCGGTCTGACGCAGTGGAAGAGGAACGTTCGTTTTCAATCACGGAGAGACAGATATGGGTGACAAGGGAAGTAAAGACAAGGGCAAGAAGGAACAACAGAAGAAGGCCCAACTCACTCAGAAAGAGAAACGAAAGCTCAAGAAAGAAAAGAAGAGCAAGTAAACAGGCACCGCCGACCCGTTTGCGGGTCGGCATTAGACGGTTCGGCGCAGGGGGCTCGCTCCAGGGTGAGTGTCCCGGGTGTTTGCGCGTTTGAGGAGTCGAAGTAGCGACCGTATCACCGGGTGAGCAGGCGGTTTAGTACGCGCCTGATGTAACACTGCCCTCGGCGTGGCGGTCGGCTGTTGGGTTCATCCGAACTTCCTCGCGGTCGTCGCCTTTTCACTTGCCGTGGCAACGGGCTTGGCTGACTCACCCGGCGCCGAAGCCCCCGCTTCCTGCCTCTACCGCCTACTTTCATCTCGACGTTCGCGGTGCGCGCGTCGTTGCGATCGGGTAGCTGGATTCGCAAGAATGCAGTCGCCGCCGTATTCGACTGAATTCTTGCGAATTCAGCTACCCTTAGTAAGGAGCTAGCGTATGAGGTCTATCTTGCTCGGCAACCTCCAGGTGCGGTCGCTGTCGGCTGCGTTGGCTTTGTTGCTGGCCGCGGCAGTCGCCGACGCGTACGAGCCGACGTCGCATTACGTCGTCAAGGAGATCGAAGGTTGGCAGGTCTACGTCCACCGGGATCTGCTGCCGGACGGCAAACTTCGCGTGGTCGGCACGCCGGCCCTGAGGCAGTTGAAATACGGTCTGGCGAAGACGAGGCAGATGGTCGTCGACGGCCCGCTCGAAAAGCTGCAGGCGGTGAAGATCTGGCTCGAGGTCGACTCGACCAACGGCAAGCACGGCCGCACTTCCGGCTACCAGTACCACCCCGACCTCGATTGGTTGCAGAAGATGGACTTTCACCCTCTGAAGCGGCGGTGTGTCGAGTTCGGCAACGCCGCCAGTCTTGCCAAACGGTCTGATTTCAAGACGGTCCAGGTCACCATGCACGAACTGGCCCATGCGTATCACCATCAGATTCTCGCCTTCAGCGACGCCGACGTGCTCGCGGCCCACCAACGGGCGCGCGAGGACGGAAAGTATCCGCCTAAAGACTGGGTCGTGCGAGCCGACCACAAAGAGTTCTTTGCCGGGTTGACCACGCGCTATTTCGAGTCCGAAGAGAGGCGCAAGGAGATCGTCGACCGCGATCCCATCTTTGCGAAGAAACTCGAGCAGTACTGGGGCAAACCCAAGGCCCTGTTCGAGAGCCCGCTCGATAAGACGAAGTAGAACGCTCTCCCAGGCGGCCGGACACCAACACGCCTCTCGATAATCCGCCCCGCCATCTCCGCTTCCGTGATCGCTTTGCCAAAGAGAATCCTGGCATCGTCGCCGAACGGTTTCCCCTGGACGCCGGTGATGACGTCGCCCACTTCCAGGAGACCGTCCGCGGGCGAACCTTTCTCGACCTTGGTGATCTGAATCTGTCTCGCGTCGGTGGTCACGCCCGTATCGCAATAGATCCACCCGCGCGTCCCGGTCGGGCCGAGCGTCCAGTCGTGAGTCCACCCCTCGGGAATTCTCTCGCCCCGGGTAAGGTCGGGACACGCACCCCGCAGTTGTGACAAACCGCGTGCATTTTGCGACACCATCGGTTGGCCGGGCAAGTTCGGCGTGTTACATTGCGCGTATCGAGAACCTCTGGAGCAAACACGATGACCAAGAAGACCCTCACGCGGCTGACGCTCTGCCTGGCGATGACCTTCGTCGGCGCGGGAGCGGCCCCGGCTCAAGACAACGTCCTGTCGCTGGCGGGAACCTGGAAGTTTCGCTTGGACGGCGAAAACGTCGGCGTCGAACAGGAGTGGTTCGCTCAGGAACTTGACGACACCGTCAAGTTGCCCGGCACAACCGACGAAAACCACAAGGGCATCAAGAAGGACGAGCAGTGCATCGATCGGCTCTCGCGCGTGTGGTATTGGAAGGGGCCGGCTTGGTATCAACGTCGCGTGACGATTCCCGACGCCTGGAAAGGTAAACGAATTACGCTGCTCTTCGAGCGGAGCAAGAACACCCGGGTTTGGGTCGACGCAACTTATTGCGGTGGGGAAGATACGCTCAGCGCCCCGCAGCTCTTCGACGTAACCACCGCCATGACGCCCGGCGAGCATACGCTCACCGTGGTGGTCGATAACGCCAAGCTGCCGCCGGTCGGTCCGTCCCATGCGGTCGACGAGCGGACGCAAACCAACTGGAACGGCATGGTCGGCAAGCTGGAACTCCGTGCGACCGATCCGGTGTGGCTCGATGACGTGCAGGTCTATCCGGACGTCGCGAAAAAGCAGGCGGTCGTTCGCGCGGTGGTGGGCAACATTACGGGCAAGGCGGCGTCGGGACGAATCACGGCGGGGTGCGAGAGTTTCCAGGTCTCCAGATCGTCAACCTTCCCGTCGCAAACGATCGAGATCCATGCCCCCGAGCGAGAGAACGCCGTCGAGTTCATCTACACACTGGGCGAGAACGTGCCACTCTGGGACGAATTCCAACCGGCCATGCTTCGGATGGCACTCGATCTCGAATCAACGGCCAGCGGGGAGCCGTTTCGCGACCGGCGGACCGTTGATTTCGGTATGCGACGTTTCGCCACGCAACGGAACCGGTTGACGATCAACGGCCGCCCGGTCTTCCTGCGCGGAAAACTCGACTGTTGCTTCTTCCCCCTGACCGGTTATCCGCCCATGGACAAGGCCGGGTGGCTGCGGGTTTTGGCCATCGCCAAATCGTACGGAATCAATCACTACCGCTTCCATTCCTGGTGTCCGCCGGAAGCGGCCTTCGAGGCGGCCGATCAGTTGGGGATGTATCTGCAGCCGGAGGTGCCGAACAAACGTAGCGCGTTTGCGGCGCCCGAAAACTTGGATGCGGCAATACACAACATCGACCGCCTCGACGTGGCAAGCAGTTCGAGAGAAAAGTCGCTCTACGAATACGCTCGTCGCGAGGGCGAACTGATTTTCAAGGCCTATGGCAATCACCCCTCGTTCGTGATGTTCACGCTCGGCAACGAACTGGGCCGCACCCCGGGTATGTTCGAGATGGTGGCCCATTACAAGCAGATCGATCCCCGCCACCTCTATGCCCAGGGTGCCAACAACATGCATTGGGCACCCAGTCTGGCCGCGGGTGACGACTTCTGGATCACCTGCAAGACAAGCAAGACGCTGCCGGTGCGAGGCGCGTTCTTTCAGGGCGACTATCCGAACCCGCACATCGAGCACCGTTCGCCCTCGACGATGGTCGATTTCAGCGAGGCGATCGCCGGCGTTCCGGTTCCGGTGATCGGTCACGAGAACGGGTCGTTTCAGGTCTCCCCCGACTTCCGCGAGATTCCCAAATACACCGGCGTGGTCAAGGCGCGGAATCTGGAAATCTTCCGCGAGCGGCTCCATGCGGCGGGCATGCTCGATCAGGCCCACGATTTCGTGCGTGCCTCGGGCGCGTTGTCGGTCATCTGTCACCGCGAGGATATCGAAACTGCCTTGCGTACGCCCGGCTTCGGCGGGTTCCAACTGCTCGACATCCAGGACTTCCCCGGCCAGGGCACGGCGCTGGTCGGCATCCTCAACGTGTTCATGGAATCGAAAGGGCTCATCGAGCCTGCCGCGTGGCGGCAGTTCTGCTGCGAGACCGTCCCCCTGCTGCGGATGAAGAAGTACACATGGACGACCGACGAGACATTGATCGGCCGCGTCGAGGTCGCCCACTACGGGCCGGCCGATCTACCGAACGCTCGTGTGACGTGGACGGCCAAGGGCAGCGACGGGCGGGCCGTCGCGCGGGGTGCGTTCGGGCCGGTTTCGATCGAACAGGGCAAGGTCTTCGAGGTCGATATGTTCTCGCTGCCGTTGGGCGATATTGCAGCGCCGCAAAAACTGACCATCACGGCGGCCGTCGAGGGAACCAGGTATCGCAACGACTACCACGTCTGGGTCTATCCGCCGAAGGTCGACACGAGCGTGCCACCGGGCGTGCTGGTCACCGACAGCTTCACCGCCGCCGCGACACAAAAGCACCTTGCCGCCGGCAGCAAGGTGTTGCTGCTTCCCAAGTTGGATCGGTTGCCCGACAGTATTAAGGGCTCGTTCCAGACTGACTTTTGGTGTTTTCCGATGTTCCGCCGCGGCGCCGAGCGAAGCGGCATCGAAGTGGCGCCCGGCACGCTGGGCATTCTCTGCAATCCGGCCACGCCCGCCTTGGCCCGTTTTCCCACCGAGTTCCACAGCAACTGGCAATGGTGGCACCTCGTGAAGAACTCGCGGCCGATCATCCTCGACGACACGCCCGCCGCCTATCGCCCCACGGTCCAGGTGATCGACAACTTCGAGCGCAATCACAAGCTGGGGCTGATCTTCGAAACCAAGGTCGGCCAAGGCAAGCTTCTCGTCTGCGCAATCGACCTGTCGGGCCACCAAGACAAGCCCGAGGCTCGCCAAATGCTGCACAGCCTGCTGCAATACGTCGCTTCCAACCACTTCGCTCCCAAGACGGAGTTGGACGTCGCCGTGCTGAAAAGACTGCTGGCGAGCAGGTGAGTCGGGTGGCGCCGCAGCGCGACGGCAAGGCCGTCGGGACGTTCAAGGGCCCGCGAAGCCCGTGTAGAGGCCGCCGTAGTCGGTCGGATAGGGGATCGGCTCGGCGCCGGGCATGTCCACGCGGGGTTTGGTGTACAACGCGGTCCGGGCGTCTTCGATGGCGCCGAGTAGTTGGCGATAGGCCGGGTCCGTGGTCGACTTGAACCTCGCCTTGTCGTCTTCGGCCAGACCGTCGGCCGACCGGGCCAGGTTCGCTCGCAGCACGCGGCTGTGTTTGGGATGCGTTAGATTCACATCGGCGTCGGTCGCCCGAACTTTGAGCTCCTTCAGCAGGCCGGGCACCTTCGTCCCGGTCCATGCGCCGCGCGAGCCGGGCGTACCGGGGCGCGTGGCGTCGTACGTGGCGTAGTAGGGGCAGTTGGCGTCGATCCACGTGTAGATCCGCCGCCGGCCGTTGTCGTCGACCTTCACGTCGCCGTGGCCGTTTTCGAGGTACTCGGTCAGCCGGCTCACGTGCGAGCCGGTCGTTCCCGGGCGCAGGTTCTCACTCCCACCCCGGTTGACCCAGATGAAATGGACCAGCTTCTTTGCCAGCAGTTCTTCGTAGGCCATGTTGAAGTAGCGTGTCTTGTCGTCCGAGAGGTCCAGGTCGCCGTCGGGTGCGGGCCCGGCGTGACACTTCACGCAGTACTTGTCGAACACCGGTTGAACGTGCCGCACAAAGTCGACCGGACCGGGCTGGCCCCATGGAGGCGGCTCGATCTCCGAAGGACGCCGGCCGGCTGCCGATGTCGGCCGGCTGACGGTCGTATCGGATCGCGGTTCGTGACACCCCACGCAACCCTGATACTCTCCCGGCATGATCTGCGTGACCGACCCCATTCGGGAGAGCTCCTTCCCGTCGGCGTCGACGGCCTCGAAATAGAGTTCCACGCCGGCGGGGGCTTTGAAATACGCCGAACCGTCGGCCTCGACCGCAACCGTGCCGTAGCAACCCTTAACGTAGTACGACCCGCGGCCGACCAACGGGTCGTGGTCGTACACCCGCTGTCCGCGCATGTTGCACGGTTTGGGGACCTGGGTCATGATGCGGATCGCTTTGACCTGGCCCCGCTGGATGCCGCGGTCGAGCAGACCCCGGTAGACGTCGGAGACGAAGAACGTGCCGTAGTCGAGATCGGGATTCACGGTCGAGGGAATCACCTTGGGGCGAGTTCGCGGGCCGAGCGGGACCGGGTTGAAACAGGAGATGTCCGGGTCCTCCAGCACGGTCGTCCGCTCGCCTTGGGCATTCAGAGCGACGATGCGATAGCGGTTCGGGCCGTCCTTGGCCGGTCCGCCGTAGGCCGCCAGAAACAGGTCCTTGCTGACCGGGTATGGATCGCGAAAGGCCCAGACGTACTGTTTGTCGCCCGGCCCGCCGCCGACGAGATATTTCCGGCTGGGGCCGTAGGCGTACTCCGGCGTGATGTTCTTCAGTCCCCGAAGGTTCTCCACGCCGTATTGCGGATCGATGATCCCCAGCGCGCCGACCGGATTGCCGTGGTGCGGCCCCAGCGTGCAGAGCACGGTGGCGGTGCCGGGGATCTGTTTGGCCTGCCAGATGACGTTGGGGTTGGTAACGGTGTTTCCATAGAACAACCGCAGCCGCGTGCCGTCCGGATTGATCGTCCACAGGCTCTGAAGGTCGAACAGGCTCTTGTCGTTGTATTCCCAACGCATGAACAGAATCGAGCCGTTCTCCAGCACGAACGGCGACAGACCGGCCAACGTGCCGAAATCGATGCGGCGCATATCGCCGCCGTCCGCGTCCATCGTGAACAGCGCCGAAGAAAGCCCCGGCTGGCACATCGAGTAGCTCTTCACCCGGGTGGACGTGAAAGCGATCCGCCCGTCGGGCAAATAGATCGGATGCACGTCGTGGAATCTTCCCCGGGTAATCTGCCGCAGCCCGCTGCCGTCGCTGTTCATCTCGAAGATATGGAACGAGTCGATGTTCCGCTTATAGCCGGGCGTGCAGCCGGCCTCTTGCTTGGCATCGGGGTCGGCCTGGAACTGCTCATCCGGTGTGATCGCCATCCAGGAGAACAGCAGCCGCTTGCCGTCGAACGAAGGGCTCATGTCGAAGACCACGCCGTTGTCGCGGCGGAAGATCTCCCGCGGGGGCTCTTTCGGCTGTGCCGGGTCGTAGACGTAGATTCCGCCGCCCGGCTTGTAGACGTTCCAGCAGTAGATCGTTCCGACGCCGAAGGGACGTTGTAGATGATGACGCTTGACAAATGCGATCGGTGGACACTCCTTGCCGAGGGCTTCGGTCAGTGCCGACGGGGAGGCGGCCTTCTCGGGCGCATCGGTTTGAGCAAGGCAGTTCCGCTGCAACAGCAGAAACAACGCAGCCGTTGTTACAAAGGCTAGCACGTAATGTTTCATGGCGTGTTCCTTCTGCTTACTTCTTTGCCGCTTGCGGCTTAGCAGTCTATCACAGGATGTTGCTAAGCCGCAAGCGGCTGATACCGGAAAGCTGATTGCTCACTTGCCCTTACCCTTAGAACGCTTAGGACGCTTAGGTGGGTACGGGGCGCCGTTGATGTAGTTCAGCCGGTCGTCGATATCGGCTCCTTGGCAGGTCGGGTGGAAATCCGATCGCTCGACTCCATAGCGGTCACCGAAGAAGTCGCGGAAGAAGACGACGGAATTCAACGCTTCGGTGGCAAGGACCGCGCTGTCGGTCGTGTTGACAATATCCGTAAGTCCCTTTTGAGGGTTCCGCTCGCCGATGATCCCGAGGAATTCCAACGCTCGAACGCGTACGATCTCCAAGTCGTCGTCCAAGAGCGGCTTGACGGCATCGGTCAGTTCGGCCGCCTCTTTCGCGAAACGGCTGCAAGCCATTGCTGCCCAGTAGCGGATCATGGGGTCGTTCGACTTCAGGGCTGCTTCGATTCTCGGCTTGGCTTGTTTATATGGCAACAGCGCTAGATCGGCCGCATCCACGAGCCGGGCGATCTCGGCCTTGTGACTGCGCCCGAACGCAACGGGGTTCTCCATGGCGTGCGCGACGAGGTAGCTCTCCGGATAGAAGCTCAGGTCGGGCATCCCCTTGACGATCTCCTGGAGACGAGTTCGCAACTCGGCGAGCACATCGGCATACTTCGGATCGTCGGCCAGATTGTTGATTTCGTGCGGGTCGGCTTCCACGTCAAAGAGGGCTTCGACCGGCTTGGTATCAAAGAACTGCAACTGGGCCCCGCTGAGTTTGCCGGCCCGGAATAGCTCGCGCCATTGCTTGTAGGCGAGCATCTTGTAGCGGTAGTTGTTCTGTAAGCCGTCGGGCAGGTACGGCTGGTAGTGGCGCATGTACTGGTACTTGCCTTTGCGCAACGAGCGAACCAGGTCGTACTTCTCGTCGAAGCGGTCCGCATAGCCGAACGACTCGTCGCGCGCGTTGACCTCCTCGATCGAGACGCCCCGGCCGATGAACGGTTTGCCGTCCATTTGGCTGGGGACGTCCACTCCGGCAAGCTTGAGAACGGTGGGGCCGAAGTCGATGAAGCTGACAAAACCGTCGACCCGGCTGCCGGCCTTGGCGTCGACAAGATGCCGGAACTTTTCCGGAACTCGCACGACCAGCGGTACGTGAAGCCCCGACTCGTAAGCGTAACCCTTGCCCCGGGGGAGAACTCCGCCGTGGTCGCCAAAGTAGAAAACAAACGTGCTTTCCAGCAGCCCGTCTTCTTTCAGCTTGGCAACCGTCCCGGCGACGATGCCGTCGATCGCCGCGATGCGGTCGTGGTATCGGGCATGGGTATATCGAAACAGCGGCGTGTCCGGGAAGTAGCCGGCCAGTTGCACCGAATCGGGATCGGTCGTCGTCTTCTCGTTTTCGTAGGTCGTCTGGCTGAAATGCAACGAGCCCTCATGCGACGCGCCGTGCGACTCCATGTGGAAGAAGGGCTGCGATTTGTCCGTGCGATTGCGCCAGGACGCCTTGCCCGACGATTCGTCCCATACACCGGCGCCCTCGACGGCATTGTAGTCCTTCTTCGCATTGTTGGTCGTGTAGTAGCCCGCATCGCGAAGGTAGGCGGGGAACATCCGCAGCCCCGCGGGCATGGGGGCCATCTTGTAGCGACGGTGGAACTGGGTGCCGAGCCGCGGGGCGTAACACCCGGTGGCCAGCGTGGTCCGGGCGACCGAGCAAACCGGGGCGTTGGAAAAGGCGTGGTTGAACGTGAGTCCCTGCCGGGCAAGCGATTCGATGGCGGGTGTCTTGGCGCCGCCCGGAAAGAAGTGATCGAGGTAGTGTACGGAGTTATCCTCGGAGACGATCCAAACCACATTGGGGCGATCGTCGGCCGCCGACGCAATCGGGGCGAAGGTCGTCGCGATGACGAGCAGCAATAGCAGGCGTTTCATGGAGTCATCCTTTTCTTGAGGAACCACGGATTACACGGATGTCACGGATAGAATAGGCAAAGCATCGCATTCTGCTGCTTTCCATCCGTGCTATCTGTGTAATCCGTGGTTCGACTTGTCGGTGGCGTGAGATCACGGCAAAACGAGGCAATTGATCGAGTTCTCGTTGCGGATGTAGAGTCGGCCCTTGGCCAGTGCCGGGTGCGACCATACTTGGGTCTTTTTGTCGTCGAACAGCCGCAGCCGGGCGACCAGTTTGTACTGCTTGCGGTCGGCACGGACCAGCAGCAACTCGCCGTCGATGGTCGCGATCATGACGTGGCCGTTGCCGGCGATCAACGAGGCGTAACTGTAGAAGGCCATATCCCGCTGCTGCCACAGGAGTTCGAGTGTCTTTGCGTCGAGACAGTAGAGGTTTGCATTGTGCGGACAGAACACCATGCCGTCGTAAACCACCGGCGTAATCATGTCGGGGGCCAGATCGTCGAAGCGGTGCTCGGGCTTCTCGACAACCCGGACCGGGCCCTTGTAGCCCTGGCCGGTGAACTTGTACAGCCGGGTTGAATTGTTTTCGGTGGCCACAATGAGCTTTTCGCCCAGCGCGATCGGAGTGGGAACGTTATAGTCGGCTTGCTTGTCCGGAACAATTGTCCAGACCCTCTTGCCGGTGACGACGTCCCAACCACCGAGCGACAGGGCATCGTAGGCGATCACCTGACGCTGGCCCTGAAAGTTGCCGATGATGGGTGACGCATAGGCGGCCTCGGCTCCCGGCGACTTCCAGACGATCTCGCCCGTCTTGCGATCCAGCGCAACCAGGGAAGCGTCCTTCGCCCCGGGATTGACGATCAGTTTGTCGTCGACCACCAACGGCGTCGCCGTCATCCCCCAGGTCGGCAGCGTCCCGCCGAAATCATCAATGAGATGCTTCTTCCAGAGCACCTCGCCGGAGTCCGGCTTGACGCAGTGCAGATGTCCTAAAGGGCCCAGCAGATAGGCCAATCCGTCGTAGACGACCGGCGTGGCGCGGGGAGAATTGGTATAGGCCATCTTGCCCGGGGCCGTGTACGTCAGCGTCCAAAGCTCCTTGCCGGTCTCGGCGTCGAGGCATCGCCAGATATCGTCCTGCTCATCGGCCGACTTGTCTGCGAAAAGGACGCGACCGTCGGCCACGGCAACACCCGAGTGCCCCGGGCCGGTCGTCTTGCCGGTCCAGAGGAATTCTGCTTCTTCGGGAAGGCTCGTCGCCACGTGGTGGCTGGTTCCGTTGCGACGCGGGCCTCGCCAGTCGGGCCAGTCCGGTCGATTGGGGAGTGAAACCGGTGGAAGCTCTCGCCCGGGATCGGTATCGATCACGATTCTGAATCCGACCGTACCGTCGCAATAGGTCCCTCGCAGGTTGCATGGCAGTCGCCCGGCCGCGCGGCATCTTGGCGGACTACTCATCCACGAACCGCCGCGGGTCACGCGCTGAGAACCGGTTGCCGGCCCGCGGGGGTCGACGTTCTCCGCTCGCCCGTAATAGTCTTTGTCGTACCAGTCGGCCGTCCACTCCCACACGTTGCCCGTCATGTCGTGAAGGCCCATCGCGTTGGCCCGGTAGGTCCCGACCGGGGCGGTGAAGAGATGGCCGTCGTCCCATGGGAAGGTCCGCCATCCGCGGAATCGTTGGCGGGCCGTTTCGTCCGCGGCGTTGGCCCAGCCCTTGCCGTCTTCCCACTGGTCGCCCCAAGGGAAGGCGGTCGTCGTGGAAGCCCGGGCGGCGTACTCCCACTGTGCCTCGGTGGGGAGCAGGATTCTTCGGCCCGTCTTCTCGTTCAGCCAGCGACAGAAGGCGATCGCGTCGTCGAAACTGACGCAGAGGACCGGGTGTTCGACGGTCTGGTCGAAGCCGACGTTCTTCCACGAGGCCCCGTCGACCTTGTCCCAGACATGCCCGTTCCAGGCAAAGGCCCAGCCTTCCCGCTCGGCCTGGGTCAGGTATCCGGTCGCGCGGGCGAACGCGGCGAACTGGCCCCGGGTCACCTCGCAGGTGCCCATGTAGAAGTCGCGGGTGACGGTGACTTCGCGCTGCGGGTTCTCGCGGTCGTCGGGGACGCGAAACCGTGCGGCCGGGTCGCTTCCCATGAGAAACTTCCCGGCCGGAACCTTGACCAACTTCATTGCGGCGTCGCCGCCGAGTTCCAAGTCGAGGTGTTCCAGCGGGGCCTTGGGCGAACATTCGGCGTCGGCCGGCTCACCGATTGCGGGGGACGCCGGACACGCACTCAAGAGAACCCACACAAGGCCGAGTAGGATCAGACGTTGCACTGAACTTGTGACGACTCGCTGGCTCATAAGAATCGACTCCTAGAAGGCTCCAGGCACCGGTGACTGTGGCGCATTGCTCACAATCGCGATCGTTGAGGTATCGGTAAGCCTATGGCAAGCCGGAGCGTTCGTCAAGCATCGCGCGGAGTCCGGAGAGGTTGTGAATCCATAGGTACGATGGGCCTCCGAGCCCGTCGAAAAGTAGAAAGAACTTGTTGATTCCCGCATAGCTAATGAGCGGCTCA
>JABMRB010000132.1 GCA_013202865.1 Candidatus Nealsoniibacteriota bacterium
CCCTCGACCACGTCCACGGTGGTCTCGGCCTGACGACCCTCTTCCACCGTGATTACGCCGTTCTTGCCGACCTTAAAAAACGCCTCGGCCAGTACGCTGCCGATCGTCGGGTCGTTGTTGCCGGCGATCGTGGCGACCTGGGCAATCTCCTTCTTGCTCTTCTCGTCGACCTTGGTGGCCATCTTGCCAACCGCTTCGCCGACCGCGTTGGAGGCTTTGCGGATGCCGCGCGAGAGGGCCATCGGATCGGCTCCGGCAGCCACCATCCGGAGGCCTTCTTTGTAGATCGCCTCGGCCAACACGGTGGCAGTCGTGGTGCCGTCGCCTGCGACGTCGTTGGTCTTGGAGGCCGCCTCCTTGACCATTTGGGCACCCAGATTCTCGTACGGGTCGTCCAGGTCGACGTCCTCGGCCACGGCCACGCCGTCCTTGGTCACTTTCGGGGCACCCCATCCCTTATCCAATACGGCGTTTCGGCCGCGGGGTCCCAAGGTGCTGATGACGGCCCGGGCCAGTTTGCTGACCCCGGTGGCCAACGCCTGTCGAGCCTCGTCTTCAAAGACCATCTGTTTTGCCACAGCGGATTCCTCCTGTTGCTGGCGAGAATACTATTTCACCCGGCCGGCAGCCTCACGGAGCCGGCATCGGCGGTAATGTTTTCTGGAACTGCCAAATCCCAACCACACCCCACGGCCACATTGGCAGCCGCAGGGAATTCCTTAGCACAGAAATGCAAGCGGCGTGCCAACGGATAAGACTGTAGTTGTAACGTCTTGACATAACAGGAGTTACAGCAATGCTAACGAGTTGCTAGCAGAAGACGCCGAGGTGATCGGCTGCTTGAGGATGCCATTTTGGCAGGTGGCTGACCATAGCACCCGGTACTCTTGCCCAGAGCCAACGTCTAGCAGCCTGTTGAAAAACGACGGGGGCGGCTGGGGCATAGCGCAGCGGTGCCCCAGGTCCCGGGGTTTCTGGGGCACCGCTGCGCTATGCCCCAGCCACCCATCACCGAAACCCCCTTTTTTAACAATGCCCCGCTTAACTGCTGGTTTCTAGGATTCGGTGCTCCAGCTCTTTCAACAAGATGAGTCGTTTTTTTTCGAGCGGCTTTTCCGCATGATGCCGTGTCGCTGTAGCGATGCGAGTTGGCTTGGTGGCGCCGAGGCCATGCGGAATGGGAACAGGGATTCTCGGGTGAATACGCCAGGGTGGATGGCGTGGGCGTCGAGCGTCGGGGCTAAGGTCGGACCATCACGCACGATACGAACGCCCGCATGGCGATGACCGTGAATACGACGCTCATGCGACTTCGGGCAACGGAACCAACGCTCCAAGTCCAAGTTGTCACGCGGATGCGAGGTCATCTCGGCGCCCGCGAACAGGCCGGGCTGAAACGACGTCTTATCCCGGCCGTCCGACGATGGCGGCGGAGGGCTTTCGTCCGCTTGCCGTGCTTCGAGCACTTCACGCTCAAGGGCTCTCAAACCCCTTATTTTCCCACGCATTGTCTTCTTCGCCGTGCTGTCCATGTCGAGAACCGGCTTGGCCAGATCGCGAAAGAAGTGGTTCTCGCAATAGCGGTGCGGCACGCCGGAAAACTCCTCGGCAATGCACTTGAGAAAGGCGTCCTGTTTGTCGGAAATCCAAAGGATCACTTTCAAATTCAGCTTTGATATGGCATGTATGAGCGAGGGATAGACGCCCTGGCAGCGGGGTTTCAAGATCCGGGGTCGATCCGGGGGCCGCTCGCGGCGTAGAACGGAACTTGTTCCGTTACCGGGCCCAAGTTACGAAGTTGACGGGGAAACGGAACAAGTCGCGAGGTTGACGGGGAAACGGAACAAGTTCCGTTCTACGACAGTAGCCCCAACGTACCGAGGGGTACGCGCTCCCCCGGTGATTTCACTGGCAATGTCGCCTCCGTGGCGGTACACTTGACAGAAACCGGGTCGGGTCGATCCGGAGTCAATGCAGCGCATGTTTTGGTGTCAAACGTGGCTACCCAGTGGTTCTGTGAAATATCGGGCGAGCAGCACGGCCCCGTGTCGTCGCAGCAACTCAAGGCGATGGCGGATAAGGGCCGGCTGACCGCGGAGGATCGCGTCCGCCAGGGCGACGATGGCTCGTGGGTGCCTGCAAGCCGGGTCAAGGGGCTTTTTCCCGCGGCCGGATCGTCCACGAAGGTGTCCGATTCGGATGACCTGCCAACCGCGCTGCCGGTCGGTCTGCCTGTCGGTTTGCCGGTGGCTCAACCGGTCTCAGGCACGCCCCAAGCTGCCCCGCAGGCCAAACGGTCGGCAACTCCTCCGCCGGCTCCGGCCCCGCCGCGACCGGCCCGAAGCCCCGCGGCAACCGGCGGCCAACCGGCTATCGTCGCCGAAGCCAATCCGCGCGTGGCCAAGATCACCGGTCACGGCAGCGTCAACCCCGCAGACCGCAGGCATAAGAAACAACGCCAGCACATCGTGGTTGTCGTGTGCCTGGTGATACTCCTGATCGGACTGGGCGGTGCGGGCGCCTGGGTGCTGATCACGAAACCGCGTCTGCCCGATTCATCGAGTCGCGACAGCGAACAACGCGCCGACTCAGGTGGCAACGACCGCGGTGCCGCAAGCGGCAAGCCGGTCGACCAACGCAAGTGGATCGACGCCTCCTCCAAATCGGGTAAATGCGGCGGTGTGTCGGTGAAGATCGTTTCGGTCGAGACGGGTTACCCGCCGTTTGTGCCCAGAGCGCGGGGCGTCGATACGGACAAAGAACACGTGATGATTCGCATCGCGTTGAAGAACACCAACGAGAAACTGAAGGTCGAGTATCAGGGCTTCGGCCGAAGCAGCGGGACCATACTGTCGGATGATGCCGGCAACAAGTATCAGCGGATCTCTGCCGGCACCGCCGAAGGGCAAGTTCAGGATGAGTCGATGTACCCGGGTGACTCGGTCGAAGATCTGCTGATCTTCCAGCGGCTCGTCCCCGGCGTGGGATTCTTGAAACTGGAATTGCCCGGGACCGTCTTGGGGGGAAAGCAGGATCTGTATTTCAAGATCCCCAAGTCGATGATCGGCAAGGATGACACCAAGCTCAAGCCACCTGCCGACGACACGCCCGGCGACGACACACCTGACAGCGTACCGGACGACCCCGATGCGATCCGGATCGACGGTGCCGACATCGTTCCCAACCCCGAAACAAATCCGCCTGGAGACGACGCAGACCCCGATATGGCTATACCGATCCCCGGGGTCACCGGCGAGAACTCGCCCTCGAAAGACAAGCCGCCCCCCGATGAGACCGGGATTTTCGGTGACTCGGAGTAGCACTCTGTGAACGCACTTGTTACCGGCGCCGGGGGCTTCCTCGGCCTGTATATCGTCGAACAACTGGTCGCCCGTGGCGATCGGGTCCGGGCGTTCTGCCGGGGTAGCTATCCGGAATTGGACGCGTTGGGGGTGGAGACCGTCCGGGGCGACCTTCGCGACCGCGACGCCACGGTAGCCGCCTGTCGTGACATCGACGTCGTGTTTCACGCGGCCGGTGTGGCAGGGATCGGATTCGATTGGAAGCATTTCTACGGCATCAATACGCTGGGCACCCGATACGTGGTCGACGGCTGCCGAGAGCATGGCGTCGGCCGGCTCGTCTACACCAGCAGCCCGAGCGTTACCTTCGACGGGTCCGATCAGCACGGCGTCGATGAGTCGGTCGCCTACCCGGACCGCTGGCTGTGTCCCTATCCGCAGACCAAGGCCCTGGCCGAGCAGCACGTGTTGGCGGCCAACGGCACAGGTTCTTCCGCTGCCGACGGCAAAGGCGGGCTGCTCTGCTGCGCGTTGCGTCCGCACCTGATCTGGGGGCCTCGCGATCGGCATCTCATCCCGCGGCTGTTGGCCCGTGCCCGCAGCGGGCGGTTGCGGCGGATCGGCGATGGCAGCAATCTGGTCGATATGGTCTACGTGGAGAACGCGGCGGCGGCCCATCTCCAGGCAGCCGACGCCATGACGCCCGACTCACCGGTGGCCGGCCGGGCCTACTTCATCACGCAGGGCGAGCCGGTCAACTGTTGGCAGTGGATCGACGAAATCCTGGCGTTGGCCGGGATGCCGCCGGTACGCAAGTCGATCTCGTTGTCGGCCGCATGGAAGCTCGGTGCGGTCTTCGAGACGGCCTACAAGCTGCTTAGGCTGAAGGCCGAGCCGCCAATGACCCGCTTCCTGGCCGCCCAGCTTGCCACGTCACACCACTTCGACGTCACCCGGGCCCGCGAAGATTTCGGCTACACGGCGCGAATTTCCACCGCCGAAGGCATGCGCCGGCTGGGGCTCGAGTTGAGTCGCCTCCATCGGCCAAGCAACATAACCCCACGAAACGGGTAGATCCTCCCGAGCTAAGCTAGACTTCCTTGATTGAGCATCTGATGCCGGACAGAGGGGCCCCTTCAGGATGGCACACTCAATCAAAAAAGCCCTCCAAAGTGAAGACACTTTGGAGGGCTGAGAAGTTCAATTACTTCGTTCGCCAGGACGTCTCGATCTACTTCCGGCGACGACGCACGACGGCAGCCAGACCGACCAGGCAAAGCCCACCCCAGACCAGCATCGAGGCCGGCTCCGGAACGATGCCGAAGGTGTTCG
The DNA here is from genome assembly GCA_013202865.1 of Candidatus Nealsoniibacteriota bacterium. Taxonomy (GTDB): domain Bacteria; phylum Planctomycetota; class Planctomycetia; order Pirellulales; family Thermoguttaceae; genus JABMRB01. Next base: position 4,635 of record JABMRB010000132.1, read on the forward strand.
AGCTGTCATATTTCATGACGTGGTCCAAGGCGAAATCGTTCAGGGTCGGTATGGTAGCGCTTGTTGCCGGATTCCAGTCTTCACTGAGTCCGGTGTCGGGCAGATTGAGGATATCAACAGGGTCGCTGCCGCCATAAATACCCACCATCGGGCTGGGCTGGTTGACCTGGGGCGATTCGGTGCTGGCCGCGAAGGTCGCCAGAGTCAAAGTACTCCCGATCAGGGGAATACCGTTCGCGACCGAGCTTGTGATGATGTCGGTGGATGCGTCATTGTCTCCGCCGTTCTTCTGCGCTAGCAACTCGAGACCGACACGGGTCTCCCCTTTTGCCGACATGTTCCCGGACGAATCGTCCATGGTGAATTTGGTCATCGGGGCATAGGAGTCTGTGTTGCTCTGGTAGCCGGTAACGCCGAACGTCGCCAGCCAAGTGCCGTTTGCCGCGGTGTTTACGTCGAATTCGCTGAAATCCTCCGAGACGTCAAGATAGAGATCCAGGAAGCCGGTTCCCATAGGCATGGTGCCGAGGTCCGTAACGGGGGCCGGTGAATAGCTGTCGTAGACACTTTTCGCAACCCATTCAGTCGGGGAATATTGGTCCGGGGGTGGGACCATGTAGGTCGAAACGACGGTGCTGTTCCAGTCGCGAAGGACGATGGTGAGTTCGTACGAACCCGCCAGATCCAAAAAACGGGCGTGGGCGCCGCCGACGACGCGAGACCTGTCACCAACCGTAGACGCGTAGACCGTATTCCCGTTGATTACCACCGATGTCATGCTGCCGTCAGTGTCCACGGTGTTGATCGCCGAACGACCAAAGAAGTCCATGACGGTGACGTTATCAACATCGCTGAGCCCGATGCCTAGCCGGCTAAGTTTCAGATCGATGGGGTCAACAAAACTGATCGACGCAAACGCGCTTTGTGTTGCCGTACACAAAGCGAGACCCACCACCAAAGCAACTGCTACGTTCCTCATTCTCTCATCTCCGTGCAAATGTGACTTGGATTGCGTGGAATATGGCGACCGGGAACAAGCCGCCGGGCGCACCTTCTATAAACCTATTGGCCGCCGACCCCCTATTTGTCGCAGAGCGGACGGAAAGTTTCTTCGATTTCCCCTGTGGAGACACCGAAAATCACCGCATTGTGACCGTCGATAGATTGCGTAAGACGTTGCCCGATAAGAGTTTGCGCAGACTCTAGCCGCCGAACACGGGCTAGCAGCGCTCGCTGAGAAACTTGCGAAGTTTTTCTCGGACGCGATGCCGGAGTTGGCGAACGCTCCTGCCTTGAGGGGGAGGGCATTCGCCCTTGGGCTGGGCTTTCTCTAAGGAACTGGCGAGGAAGCCCTTCTCGCTGGGGGTGAGTGTCTCGAGGAACTCGCACATGGTAGCGGATGAGAGGAGTTCGTCGACCGTGCTGTAGCTGGGCTCCTTGCCCCGATTCTGCCGGTCGGACTCGCTACGCGAAGCCGCCTGCTCCCGAATCCGGCGACGACGCTCGGCGCGGAATAGAACCTTGGCCTGACTCTTGGCAATGGCGGCCAGGAAGGTGATCAAACGACAGCCACGCTCGGCATCGTATCGGGCTAAGAGTCTACCGTCCTCGGCAACCAATGCGTACCAGACCCGGGCGGCGATCTCGTCGACCAGATTGGCGTCGGAGTTTCCCTGGCCCAACAATATCTTGATCGAAGATAGTAGTGCGGGATGGCAACGGCAGTAAAGATCTTCCCACGCCTTCACGTCGCCGGCCAGACACCGAGCGATCAGTTTCCGATCCTGCTCCACTCCCTCAAGGTCGATTTCCCGCTCCAACGAGCCAGTATTGCCGCGGGGCGAGTCAGTATTGCCGCGGGGTGAGTCGATCGCGCTGCCCTCAAGTTCCCCGGCATCGATTTCCCCGGCGTCGACTCCCTTATCTTCAGGGGAACACTCGACCAACGTCGGGGGACTCAGGACGGCGTAGTTTTCCAGGGAGTTCTTCACGTCTGGCCCAGCAGCGGCGACTTAGAGGCGAGTTGGTAAGCTGACTCTGACACGAGCAAGAGTGGAGTATACGGCTCACCGGAACCCCCTCCTGCTGTAGCTTCCTATACTCCATCGATTGTACACAGGCCCAGACCACTTTGCAACAACTTTCCTGCCCACTTTAGTCCTGGACTCGCTGTACCCCTTATAGATGCCTCACCCCCTCACCCAAGCGGTCGTTTCTGGCATATTCATCACAGTCGGAACACGCACGGTACAAGCCTGCCACTCCAGTAGTTATTCTCGTTGACAGTCTTGCACTGGCAATTACTATAGGGCTCTATGGGCGTTCGGCCTTGCGGGACATTCGGACCCGCTCATCGGGGCAGCACAGACCGGGACGTTGCTAGGGCTTCAAACAACCGTATCGGGGCGGAGCAGACCGTTCTCTCTATTTGCACATGAGTAAGTAACCGGGTGTGTGTCGTTGTCTGAAACGTCAACGCGTGTCACCGGCCGTGGCAGAGTCTCGACACTGAACCATTTTCGGATTACCGCCTATGAGTCGCTCGAATGTAGCAGAACGTGGTGTCACGAGTCCGAAACGGACCGAGTGGGACGCGGTAGCGCCCGATAACCGGCCGACACGCCCCCGTGACGAGGCCCCGTCCGTTGAGCCTCCTTCGCCGGCCCGGACAGCGAACCTCGTTGTTGGCGGTGCCGTGCTGGCAGCAGCCTTTGCGTGGGCGTATTGGCCGACACTGGGCGAGCTCGTCAATGCGTGGGACCGGATACCGGACTATTCCCACGGCTATTTGGTGGCCCCGTTGGCCGTGTTCTTCCTTTGGGCACGACGCGACCGCCTTCCCGAGGCAACCAGCGGACTGGCATGGCCCGGTCTTCTGCTACTCGGTGCAGCCGTGGGAGTGCGAGTTCTCGGTGCGCACGTCTTCTTGGACGCGGCCGACGGTTGGTCGATGATGCTTTGGGCAGCCGGGCTTGCCTGGCTGTTCTGGGGTCGTCGGGTTTTCTGGTGGAGCCTGCCCTCGATTGCGTTCCTATGGTTTATGATTCCGCTGCCGTATCGAGTGGAACGGTTGTTGAGTTGGCCGTTGCAGAAAGTAGCTACGAAACTGAGTTGCGTGATCCTGCAATGCCTTGGCCAGCCCGCCTTTGACGAAGGTAATACGATTCTCATGGGGCCGAATACGCTGGAAGTAGCAGACGCGTGTTCGGGCCTGCGGATCTTCGTCGGCATCTTTGCACTGGCTTTTGCCTACATCATTGTGGTGCGAAAGAGTTGGTGGGAAAGAGGCCTGCTGCTGGTGGCGGTTGTCCCGGTTGCGTTAATCGCGAACTCGACGCGAATCGTCTGCACGGGTTTGCTCTACCAATGGGCGTCGGGAGAAGCGGCTCAGCAATTCTCGCACGACGTGGCCGGCAAGGTGATGATCCCCTACGCGGCCGGGCTCTTCGCGCTGGTGTTGTGGTACATGAGCAAGCTGATGAGGGAAGTCGAGCCCGTCAGAGTGGGAGCCGTGATAAAACAGGAACGCGAGCCATTGCCCGATAAACCAACGACGATCGCGTAGTGAGTATTGTCGAAGTCTTACCAGAATTCCGTTGACCGTCTATCGACAGGGAAAGATGCGATGCCCGAAATGAATGACTCCACCGGCTCCACCAACAGGCTGGTTTCCGCGAAGACTTATTCGAAGACACAAAAGGCGCCGAGGCGTGACCGTCGGGTCAAGCGTCGCCAGGTGCAGCAGGCAATCACCGTTCGCTTCGTCCTGCACACATTGCGGCAGTGGTGGATGGTGGCGTTGCCGGTTGGCCTGTTGTTGGCAACCGCGGCCGGTGGCGGCGTCTACCTGCTGTTCGAGGAGGAATTCAAGGCGTCGGCCTGGCTGGAGATCAAGGAAAACACGCCGTACATCATTCACAACACGCAAAGCCAGTCGAGGCAGTTCGTGGGAACGCAGACGCAACTGATCAGTAGTCCGTTCGTGTTGGGCGAGGCGCTGAACGATCCCGACGTCAAGGACTTGGCGGAACTGCGGGAGGCCAGAGAGAACGGCGTCGATCCGCTGGACTGGATTCGACAGGGGCTCAGTGTGGACGCCGCGGGCCGGCAATCGGAATTGTACACGATCTCGTTCACCAGCCACACCAGAGAGAACGCTGCACTAGTCGCCAACGCCGTGGTGAGGGCTTACTACAGCCATTGGCAGCAGCGGGACGTACAACGGACACAACGCGTAATTGAGTTGCTCGAGGAGGCTCGGGAGAGGCACGCCAAAGACGTCGAGCGACTGCGTGACGACGTCCGCAGGATGACCAAGGCCGCCGTCGGCGTCGACCCCTACGCGGCCCCGTCGGAAAGAACCGTCGTCTTGAACGATCCGCTGGCCGAACTGCAAACACAATTGACCAATGCACAGGTGGAGAATCAAGTCCTGGATATGGAGATCGCAGCATTTCAGGAAATGATCGACGCCCAGGAGGTCAAGGTGTCCGATTCGATGGTCGCGCAAGCGGTCGAAGGCAACGCCGAGGTACAAGCGATCCGAACGCAGATCCAAACCCAGACGATCAAGCTGGAGCAGATCTTGAAAGCTGCCGCCAGAGGTAAAGAAGATCCGTTCTATCAGCAACTGGCCGCAAGAATGACAAAGGACGAGGAAACGCTGGCTGCCGTGCGGGCAATGCTCGTTGAGCGAGTTCGAACGGAGATGACGCGTGGTCTCGCAATCCAGCGCAGAACTCAACTGGAACAAATGCAGTCGAGGAAGAACGCCACGGTGCTGATGGAGGATTTGCTGCGCAAACGGTACGAGGAGGAATTCGGGAAGAAGAAGTTGTATTCCGGAGAGACGGTGGAATTGGCGTTTCAGCGGGCGGAATTGTCGCGGGCGGTGCAAACGTTGGACATGATTGCCACGCGTGCTGCGTCCCTTCGCACGGAGCAAAAAGCACCGGCCCAGATCACGCCGTTGCAGGACGCGATTGTTCCAGGCGGTCCGATCGAGAAGTTTCCCGTGGCCAAGTTCACCATGGCGGCATTGATTGCTCTTCTGTGTCCGTTTGGCCTGGCCGTTCTCTGGGAACGCATGGTCCGCCGCGTGAATACGATCGAAGAACTCGAACAGGACTCCCGCATGACCGTCGTCGGAGAGATTGCGCGTTTACCGGTCCGGACCAAGGCGGTTGGCAGCGATTCCAACGGGCGTCTCGGGCGTGGGTTGCGGATTTTCGAGGAAAGCGTCGACGGCCTGCGAACGTGCTTGATGCTCTCGGAATCCCTGCGAGACATGAAGGTTCTGGCCATTACGAGTGCGTCGAAGCAAGAAGGAAAGACGAGCATCTCGTCGCAACTCGCCGTCAGCATTGCCCGGGCCTCCGGTGCTCCCACGTTGTTGATCGACGGCGACATGCGATCGCCGGACATTCACAACGTGTTCGAGATCCCGTTGGAGCCCGGGTTTGCCCAGGTGCTCGGCCGGGAATGTACACTCGAGGACGCTATCGTCACCGGCTGGAATGAGCATCTTCATATTCTCCCCGCCGGAAGGCTCCTGGCCAGTCCCCACAAGCTGCTGGGCAACGGGGAGTTAAAAGAACTCCTGGACTCGGTGCGATCGGCCTACCGCTATATCATCTTGGACACGCCGCCGATTCTGGCGGCGAGCGAGTCGCTTGTCATGGCGAGGGCTGCCGACGCGTCGCTGGTGTGTGCGATGCGAGACACCAGCCGTGTGGATCGGGTAAGGATGGCCCACGAGCGACTGGTGGCGGCCGGTTCACAACCGATCGGCACGGTGCTCAACGGAGTCCCCACAAGCCGGTACGCCTACCGCTACGGCACCTACGCCTACGCCCGCGACTAGTGACATCCGCCTGGTGTCAATCACTGTCGGCAAGTCTCGTTTTCCATCGGACTCCACGCCTGAGGGAGCATACTCCATGATGCGACCATCACCTGTTTCTCACTCTACGCAAACCGCCGCCAACTACCGGGCGAACAACCGTGCGGAAAACCGGCCGTCGAGCGGTCGTGCAACGAAGCGAGCACTAAACACGCCGTTCTTCATTGGCACGCTGCTCGTCGCGGTCGTGCTTGGGGGCTCGAGTTACGGCTTGTACTGCTACCAGAGTAGTTCCGTCGCCGACGCCGTCTGGGAACACGCCAATCGACTGGCGGCCGAAGCTAGCAGCCTTGAAGAAAAGGGCGAGCACGCCGAGGCCGTCAAGGAGTGGCAGAAGGCGGCTTCGTACTATCACCGCTTTCTGCGGGTTCGACCGAACGACGTGAACGCGACGATTGCCGTGGCGGAGGCCTATGACGAGTCGGCCAAGTCGCGCGAACGCAAGGAGCGCGCCGTTGAACATTACTACAACGCGATGGCCGTGGCTCCCGACGATCGCGCCGGCGCGCTGCGCACGCGTCTGGCCGAATTGCTGATGGAAGTGGGGCAGTTCGGGCAAGCCGAAAGGGAAATCGAAAAGCTGCTGCAAACCGATCCAAAGAATCCGGCGGCAATGCGTTTGAAGGCCCTGGCGCGATTCGGTGTGTACCGGTACGGCGGCACGGCGTCGCGAGGCAACGAGGGCCCTGCTTTGAACGTGCCGTTTGAAGAATCGCTACAACTGAACCCCGCTGACGTCCGGCTTGCCACAACTCTCGCCCTCTTTTACCGGGGCAACAAAGATCTCCTCGACGCCACGAAGCGGAACTGCACCACGGAGGAACTGCAGCAGCAGGCCGACAGCGTGATTGACCGGATGGTGACGAAGAATCCGAACAGCGCCGAGGCCTTTCTCGCCCGCTATTTTTATCGCATACGATGCACGGTTGCCGCCGCCCAGGCGACCGTGCAGGACGCCCAGCTAGCCTTGAAGTTAGCCGGACGGGACGACGTCGACGACCGAAAGAATGCTCTGGCGGATGCCACCGCGGCCCTGCAATCGGCCAGGCGCCAAGCCGATGCGGACCTGCAGTCGGCCTTGAAATACGGCCCGGACGACGTGGGTGTGCGTATGGCGGCGGCCAGGACTGCCTGCTTGAAAGCCGAACGGAGTGGCGCTGCGAAGGAGATGGCCAGCGCCCACTACGATCGGGCTTGCGCCCACTACGAGCACGTCATTGAAGTCGATTCATCGGCGACCGGTGCCTATCTGGCATTGGGAGAAGTGCATCATATCCAAGGCAGGAAGACCCTCGCGATCAAGAAGTGGCGAGACGGCCTGGAGAACGGGCGGAAAGACCGCCCGCTCGTGCTTCTCAACCTGCACTCGCGCCTGGTCGATGCCCTGATCGACCGCAACGAATTGCACAAGACGGACAACGCAGAAGGACTGCACGAGACGAGCAACGCGTTGGCCGAGTTCAGGCGAGCCGTCCGAAACTCCGCGCGAGGCATGAAGAAGACGCAGAAGCTGGCCTTTCAGAGCACGCTCGATCTACTTGAAGGCAGATGGCACGTTCAGAAGGGCGATCCACTGCGTGCCATTTTCCCGCTCGAGCGCGCCGCGAACACCACGGCAAACGGCGTACAGGCCTTTCGCGCCTGGAGCTTGCTGGGGCAGGTTCGCGGAGAATTGCAGCAGTGGGATCATGCGGCCGCGGCCTGCGAGCGGGCAGTCGAGTTGTATCCGAAAGAGGTTGCCTCGTGTCTTGCTGCCGCCCGGGCTTGCAGCCGCGCCGGACGGACGGACGCGGCCGTGCGATACTATCAAATGGCCGAGGGCTTGGCGAACACACCCGAAACACGACTGGCCTTGGCCCTGGCTCATTATCAACGTCAGGCCGGTCTCTCCCCGGAGGACAGGCAGTGGGACGCGTTCGACAACGCGCTGGCCGACGCAAGGAGTGGCGCCAAGGACGGGAAACTGAATGCACCCTGGCGTCTGACGTTGCTCGAGGCCGGTTATGTTGCCACGCGCGGCAAGCAACGGGGCGACCGGGAGCAGGCGTACGCCAAGGCCGCCGAGTTGTATCGTGAAGCCGAGAAGGAATTCCCGGATTCGCTGCCGATGCTGCACCGCCTCGTTTCGGGCTACGAGCAATTGGGCCAGCCGGCGGACGCCGACCGCGTGTTGGCGAAAGTCGCCACGCTCACGGACAAGCCGGCGGCCGCCTTCCTGATGAAGTCGCAGCTTCTTGCCCAACGCAAACAGTACAAACAGGCACAAGAGGAACTCGCCAAGGCCCTGAAGGTGCTCCCCGAGACAGCGCGCTTCGCGGTCCGTTTGGAGCAGGCACAGCTCTACCTTCGACAAGCACAACCCGCAAAAGCGCAGAAAGTGTTCTCGGATCTTTACGCCGAGCAAACCAAACGATACGAGGACCTCTCGAAGAAACTCGCCAGCCTCAAGAAGAATCACAAGCCGACGCTCGACGTCGAACGAGATCGTGCGACCGCTCGCCGGAAACTCGTGGAAGTGGCCCGCCAAGCTGCGGACGTCGCCCTCAATGTGGGAGATTTCAAGCTGGTTGGCACGTGGGACGGTAGACTCGAAACACACGAGGGCCTCGACGGTTCAGCCTGGCGATACTATCGGGCTCTCCGCCTACTGGGGCAATCGACGAAGATCGGCGACCGCGCGTTCAACGAGGCCTCGTCCTTACGCGACAAGCTCCGGGACCTGCGCCCCGATTGGCACGCTACGCATCTGGTTGACGCTTCGATTGCGGAGGCGCGCGGAAACCGTCGCGAAGCGATCGATGCCTACGAGAAGGCGATCGCGGCCGGCGAAAGACGCGTCGCTATCGAACGACGGGTGATCGGCCTGTTGTGCCAAATGCGTCGCTTTGACGAAGCAGACCGACACCTTGCGAAGTTGACCGGCGGCGACGACGACCCCGCCACTCTTGCCAGGCTGGAAATCGTGATCGCCGAAGGCCGCGACGCTCCGGAGCGTGCAGTCAAAGCTGCCCAACGCCTGGTAACACATCGTCCGGACGACCCTAACTCGCGAATCGTGTTGGGCCACGTCTTGATGAACAACGACCGGACCGATGAGGCAGAATCCGAGTACAAGCTTGCCCTGAAGGCGGCCCCGAAGCAACTGGAGCCCTACGCTGCCCTGTTCGACTACTACCGAAAGACAAGGCAACTCGACCGGGCTCGGGAGATAATCGAACAACTCGGGGCACTCGAAGTACTCGGCGAATCGGAACGGGCACTGCAACTCGCTCCGCGATATTTGCTGCTGGGAGATGACGAGCAGGCGGAAGCTAACTACCGCAAAGCGGTCAAGGTGGCGGAAGCGGCCTACCGAAAGGCGGGCAAGAAGGCGACGAAGGACAGCAAAGCCCACGCACGGTTGGTGTCTGCCCGGGCGAAGTTGGCCTTCTTCCTGACTTCCGCGAGGAACTTCGACGAGGCTGAGCAGGTGCTGCGCGACCTGCTGAAGTTGGAACCGAATCACGACGCCGCGCGACGAAGACTGGCCCTGGTGCTGGCCGTACGCGGTGGAGATGAACAGTGGCAGCAGGCCCAGGAAATGCTCAAGCAGACAGATCCGGACGACATGGATGAGGAAGACCGGCGCCTGCACGCTGCGTTGCTGGAGAATCGAGGCGGTAGCGACAATCTGGAGTCGTCAAGGCGAATGCTGGAAGGGCTGATCGCAGACGCCGCCACGCCCGAGCCTCGCGATCGCCTGCTGTTGGCGCGCGTCTACGAGGCCGAGAACAAGGAGCGTGCGGCACGCGACCAGCTTCTCGCACTTGCCGGAGGGGATAACCCTCAGCCGCAGCATCTGGTGGCGTACGTCGACTTTCTACTTCGCAAAGACTCGGCCCGCGAGGCCGGTAGCTGGATTGATCGGCTCGAAGAAGTGACTACTTCGACGAATTGGCCGACCGTCAGTCTGAGGGCCCGATGGCTCCGCTCGCAGGACCGGGCCGACGAAATCGAAAAGCTGGTGGAGCCCGCCGTAAGGGAACTCCTGGAGAACTTCGCCAAAGACGAGCAACGGCAGACCCAATTGGCCTTGGCCGTCGGAGACCTCTATTCGCAGGTGGAACTCGACCTGCTTGCAGAGGGCTGGTATCGCCGCGTCTACGCGGCAGTGCCCGACAATTACCTCCCGCTGATTACGTCGCTCGTGCGGCAAGGCCGCATGGGCGAAGCGATCGAAGTCTGCAAGGAGGCCGCTGAGTCCGACTCCACGTCCCGGCCCGTCGTCGTCCTGGCACGGGCACTTTCGCAGGGAAAACCCACGGCCGAAGACTCACAACTCGCCGAACCGCTGCTGGCACAAGCCCTGAAAGAGCATCCAAGTGACATCTCACTGTTGCTCAACTTGGCCAATTTCCGAATCGCACAACAGCGAATCGTCGACGCAATCGAACTCTATAGGGAAGTGTTGAAAGTCGACGCAAACCACCTCATGGCGCTGAACAATCTGGCCACCTTGTTGTCGGAACAGCCGGGGAAATGCAGGGAAGCGATGGAGTACATCGACCGGGCAATCCGCGTTGCCGGGGAGCAGCCGGGGTTCCTCGACACGAAGGGTATGATCTACCTTTACGATCGGAAGCCCGAAGAAGCACTCAAATGCCTGGAAACCGCCGTCAATTCGCCGGACTTGGACCCGCGATACTTCTTCCACCTGGCGGTAGCATATCAACGTGTAGGGAATACCGACAAGGCCCGTGAGGCTTTGAAGAAGGCCCAAGACGACGGCTTGGCTCGTCAGATCCTGACCGATCGCGATCAAGAGATGATCGACAAGCTGAAAGAAACACTATAGCGAGTTTCCCAGCCGGTAGACTTGCCAGCCGGTAGACCTGTTTGTCCGAGGAGAACATCGACATGAAAACTTACATGCCCGCACTCGGTGTCCTGATTGTGGCATCCATTACGATCGTTTCCGGCGGAATCCACGGCGAGATGACCGAACGCTGGGGCGCCGAGATCGACCGTGAGACGATCGCTGCACAACTCGATACGATCCCCGAAATCGTAGGCGACTGGGAACTTGTCGCGAGCGAGCCAATCGCCGACAGCGCGCTGAAACAACTGGAATGTGCGGGCTACATTTCCCGAGCATATCACAATTCGGAGACGGGCGAGCGCGTCACGGTGACCATCATTCTCGGGCCCCCGGGCCCGATCTCCGTCCACCTGCCGGAGATCTGCCATTCCGGCCGCGGCGTTGCGCCGACCGGCAAACGCGAACACGTTACGATCGAGACAAAGAGACCCAAGAGTGCCGGTGCCGAGAGCAGCGTCTCCACGAAAGAGAAACTCTGGGCCGTGAATTTCGAGGCCAAAGGGCTAGATGGATATAGAGAAAGATTCTTCTATGCGTGGGGTACCGGCGGCGCGTGGGTGGCACCGGAGGAACCCCGGGTATCGTTCGGCGCATACCCCTACCTGTACAAGATCCAGGCCGCTAGCAAGCTGGCCCGTGACGCCGACCTGTCGGCAAGAGACCCGGTCGAGGAGTTCCTCAAGGTGTTTCTGCCCGCAGCACAAGTCGGCCTGGTACCCTACGTCAAGAAATGACCCGAGAGACCTATAGCGGAGTATTCCGAAGGCAAGAACCACATTATCCGGCCTCGTCTTGGTCGGCGTTTGGCGCGGCTTTCCCGTAGTGCAATCGCGTCAGTGGGTGGCAAGTAGTTTCTGCGGCGTGATCCTGAAATAGCGTTCAGGAAACCAGCGGATAATCCTTGACATCCTCGCCAAGCAAGTTATGCTAGAAACCCTAGAAGACCTACTCAGGAAGAGGCCCCGTTTTTCCCGCCGCGACGTTGTGTTTCCCCCCAATGCTCTGCTGCCGATTCCGTCGTACCTATTCAGAAACGCGACGAGTTGGCAGCGCCGCACACTTTGTTGCGACAGAGTAATTGGCGGCAGACGAACGTCGCGCCTGATTTGGAGTTTGATTTATGACGACTGTAAGTGAGGAACGGTTGAGTCGGCACCCTGGATTTGCAGACACGCTCCGTAGCGGTAACGATAAACGCGTTGGCGACTCGGTCTCGTCGTATTTTCGGCGGAAGGCAACGATCGATCAGGTGGCGGCCGTGTTGCTGTTGATCCCCGCTCTTCCGCTGATCGGCCTGTTGGTGCTATTGGTTCGCCTGACTTCGCGAGGCCCCGGGATTTATCGACAGGCCCGGGTCGGCAAGAACGGTCGAAACTTCATGGTCTACAAGATCCGCACGATGACGAACGATGCAGAAAGCGGAACGGGAGCGATATGGACACGCCCCAACGATAGTCGCATCACGCCGGTCGGCAACCTGCTGCGTAAGCTGCACCTCGACGAGTTTCCGCAACTGTTCAACGTGCTCCGTGGCGAGATGGCCCTGGTGGGACCGCGCCCCGAGCGACCCGAGTTCGTCCACGTCTTGACCAAGAGAATCCCCGGCTATCTCAACCGCCTGGCGGTTCTTCCCGGCGTTACCGGATTGGCACAGATCAACCTGCCGCCGGACACCGATATAGAGAGCGTCCGAAAGAAACTCGTGCTCGACCTCGAATACTGCAAGACTGCCGGAATGTTTCTCGATCTTAGGATGATCCTATGCACGGTCTTTCGGCTTCTGGGGCTTAGCGGAGAACGGGCGATGCGGCTGATGTTGCTGCGGCGTGAAGTAGGTGAGTCGGTCGATGCGCACCTTGCGCTCGACCTGCCCACGCCGGCAAGCCTGATGGCGGCTCGGGACACCGACCGCACCGGTTCGCACGCCCGGCTCGACGTCGAGGAGTGCTGCGAACTCGGGTAGCACCCCGGCAAATCCGCGCTGAAGTAGTCTCGATCTCCCGTTTCAGACCGGCCGCCGCTCGGCGTGCCGTCCAAAACAACCACACGCTGAGTCCGTCGATGGATCTGCTGAACGCCTTTACCGTCGACGTGGAAGACTACTTCCACGTTTCCGCATTCGAGCGGCGCGTCTCCCGAGACGAATGGGGCCGGTACGCCAGCCGCGTGGCCACGAACACCAACCGCATTCTCGACCTGCTCGATCGCCATGGCGTGAAGGCCACCTTCTTCGTCCTCGGGTGGGTCGCCAAGCGATGTCCGCAGTTGGTTCGCGAGATCCACGCCCGCGGGCACGAAATCGGCTCGCACAGTTTCCGCCACCGTCTCGTCTACGAGCAGTCGCCCGAGGAGTTTCGCGACGACCTGATCGAGTCGCGCGACGTGCTCGAGGCGGAGATCCAGGCGCCGGTGACGGTCTACCGTGCCCCGAGCTTCTCGATCACGAATCGTTCGCTTTGGGCGTTGGAGATCCTCGCGGAGGAGGGATTCCGGGTCGATTCGAGCATCTTCCCTATCGCCGGCCACAACCGCTACGGCATCGCCGGCGCGGAGCCGGGAATCCACAAGATCGCCACGCCGTCGGGCCCGTTGTGGGAGTTTCCGCCTTCGGTGGTCCGCATCGGCCGGTTCAACGTACCGGTCGGCGGCGGCGGATATTTCCGATTATACCCATTACGCCTCACAATACTCGGTCTGCGTCGCATCCACCGCACGACCGGCCGCCCGCTGATGTTCTACGTCCATCCCTGGGAGATCGACCCCGGCCAACCCCGTCTGCGCAGCGGTTCCTGGCAATCCCAATTCCGCCACTACGTGAACCTATCGAAGACCGAACGGAAGCTAACCGGTCTATTTCAGAGATTCCGGTTCGGCCGGATATGCGACGTAATCCGGCAGACCACATCCTCGCGGAGCGCATCCTCAGCCGGCACCACCGAGCCCTCCCGACCTTCGCGAGTCGCCACGTAACGGCCCGCCCGGCAAGGACTTACGTCCCCGCGCCCGCTCATCCCTCCGTAACCTACCCTTGAAAGTCCCGCTGCCCACAGTTGAGTCGCCTGGACAAGGGGCTTCGCCCGTCCCGTCGCCGACGACCGGCGATCGGCGATCGGTGATCGAACAGCGTAACCCGTACGCCCGCACCGCGCGGCAGCGCGACGTGAGCGGATGCAACCCAGGGGGACGGAGTGTGCGCTAACCGCTACGCAACTCTTCAGACGATGAAGACATTGTCGCTATACGAAAGCAGTGATCTGGCGAAGCGAGCCGATAACGTGTGTCGGATCGTCGAAAGCCATGCCGACGGTCTCCGGTCCGCAAGAGCGGGCAGACGGTTCTCGCGAGAGGGTGTGTCGTTTCGCCTCTGCAAGGCCGACAGGAATACGCTCTATCGGATTGACGACGGAAGTGATTGGTTCCTGAAAATGCCTCGTAACGGAAGCCCGGCGGCCATTGAGCACGAAATCCTTGGCGCCGAGGTGGTTCGGGATACGGTTGGGGACTACTCCGAGTATCGGCACCCGGAAGTTATTCGAGCGTCGGTCTCCCACGCTTATCACCTAGCGAGGAGGATCCCCGGAAGAATGCTGAATTGGAGTTTGCTTCGAACGGTCGTCTTGCCGTTTGCCGTTTCCGACTCAGCGCTCCGCAGTACCTTCTCTCGTTTGGGAGGTGTGTTGGCTCGTTTCCATCAGTCGCAGATTCGACACGACGTCGCCACGAACAGGCCGGTTGCAGCGGCAGTGAATATCGCGCTGAAGAATGCGACTCGCAAGGATGAGACGTGTGAACTGATTGAGCGACATAGGGATCGGCTGTCGTTACCTCTCGATGACGACGCCATTGCACATGGCGGTGTTCACATCCACAACGTGCTCTCTTGCGAAAAACAGGTGTCGCTGATTGATTTCGAGAACTGCGGCCAAGGGTCGGCGTACGACGACCTCTCGCTAATCTGTTCACAGCTAACGTGTATGGGTTTGGCGGCGCACGTGCCGGCAAGGAGAGTTATTGCGTGTAGAGACGCGCTCCTGGAATCGTACAATGACTGCCGGGGTATCGATCGCGAAGTGCTGGGGCGGACGATCACCGCTCGGGTCTGCGGATACTACGTGACCGGCTTTTGCAGCGGCACGCCTCGCCCGACGGTCTTGGGAGTTCCGCTCCTGCGTGGTCACGTTCGCAGTCTGGTGGAGTCGCTGCTGTCACGTGAACCGGCCGTTGTCCTCCGCATGTCGCCTGCTGTTTAGAAGAGAACTCGCAATGGAGATGAAGAAACTCGCGATCCGCGGCGTGGCATTCAGTTGGGTGGGGAGAATATGTTCCTTTGCCATCACGTTCGTCGTCACTCCGATCGTTGTTCACGGCCTCGGCAAGGAGGGCTACGGACTCTGGGCGATCGTGATGTCGATGACCGGCTACTACATGCTGGCCGATCTGGGCCTGCGAAGTGCCACGGTGAAATACGTCTCGCAGTTCGCGGCGGTGGACGACTGGGAATCGGCCAACAAAGCGGTGGCGACGTCGCTGGCGGTCTATCTGTTGTTGGCCATCGTTGTGTGCCTGCTGGCCGGCTGTGTTGCCGCGGTCTTCCCCTTGATCTTCGCGACCGGGCAACAGGACGCAAACACGATTCGCTGGGTAGTCCTGCTAACGGGCGTCACGGTGTCCGTTCGCATCCTCGGACAGACGTCCGGCGCCGTGCTGACGGCCCTGAAACGCTTTGATCTGGCCCAAGGCCTCGCGATCTCCGCACTCATCCTCCAAGCCGCCCTGATCGTGCTGGTATTACGGAGAGGGCACGGTCTGCTTGCCATGGCTCTTGTCACACTTGTCGTGGCGATCCTTTGCGAGTTATGTCGCTACGCACTGGCCATGCGGGTCGCGAGACACTTGTCATTGTCTCCACGCTCCTACGAACGAAAGATGCTCAAGGTCCTATTTCGATTCGGCGGCCTCAACGTGATTCAAGGTGCGGCTACGAGAATCGCGAACTCCGCGGGCGCCATCATCATCGGTATCATTCTGGGGCCGGCATCGGTGGCGTTCTACGCAATCGCCGAATCGCTTGTCAGGAAGGGGATCCACTTCAGCAAGGGCGTCGGCGGCGTGCTGATGCCGGTAGCCAGCCATCTCGATGCACAACAGCGAGGAGAGGACTTGGTACGCGCTTTTCTTCTGGTGTCGCGTAGCCTTCTGGCACTTGCATTAGGTTTGGTGACGATATTGATCGTACTTGGCCACTCGTTCGTCGACCTGTGGATCGGGCCGGATTACTCAACGCACACTTACCCCCTGCTTTGCCTTCTCGCGCTGACCATGATTGTGAGGATGCCCAGCAACTGTGCTCGGTCGATCCTGGTTGGGATGAATCGGATGGGCTTTCTCGTAAAGGTCGCGTTGGTCGAGACGGTCGGCATTGTGGGGCTGGGAGTCGTTCTCACGATGACTAACGGACCGGTCGGGATGGCCTGCGCAGTGCTGCTGACACAATGTATAACGGCAGGCATCCTCATTCCGGCCTTCGCTTGCCGTTCGCTCAACGTGCCGGCGGCCGAGTACGTACGAAAGACGTGTGTGCCTGCCGTCATCGCTGCTTTCCCGGGACTCGTCGTCGGGACGGCCCTGGTTCAGATGAGCCCGCCCACCCATTTGATCCACGTGATTGCCTGGGCACTGTGCATTATTCTGACGGTAGGGATCACCGCGTTCTTCATTTGCCTCGAAAGGCAGACTCGGATGGACATGCTCAGGTCGTTCCAGAGAACCAGGCAATCGTCATCCGGATAGTTGATGCTCGACATGAGTGAGATTGGCACACACGCTTCGTCCACAGTTCGCCTTGTGACAGATTCGACACGGGAAGCGACCGAATTGCCGCTTCGCGTAGCGTACGTCGTCCACACGTTTGATATGGGTGGGCTCGAACGCTGCGTGGCCCGGCTGGTAAACCGACTGGACCCGACGCGGTTTGAGCCGATCATCGTCTGCATGGACCGAAACGGTGACGCGGCCCAGTGGCTTCAGAATCAGGACGTCCCGATTGTCGAACTTCACACGCGAGCGGGAAATGATCCGTTGGTGATTCGACGATTGGCTAACACGTTGCGAGAGAACCAGATCGATATCGTCCACTCACACAACTGGGGCACGCTGCTGGAAACCGTGCTCGCGCGGCGATGGGCAGCAGTCCCCTGCCACATCCACGCCGAGCGTGGTATGAGCAGCGTACTGACACACGGCCTGCGGGCGAGACTGCGGGCTAGAGCCATCCGATGGGCCTTGAATCGAGCCGATGCGGTGGTTGCGGTGTCCGAATCGGTTCGGCAAAGTCTGCTGGACCGGTGCGGGCGATTGATGCGAGAGGTTCAGGTGATTCCCAACGGCGTCGATGTCCCTGCGGAGCCCGCCGCCGGGCGCAGCCGTGACGAATTACGGGCTTCGCTGAACGTCTCGCCCAGTGCGTTTGTCGTCGGGAGCGTCGGCCGATTAGTACCCATCAAGGAGTTCGGCACGGCAATCGACGCCGTCGGACAACTTGTAAGCCGCGGGAGCGACGTGTACCTGTTGCTGGTCGGTGACGGCCCGGAAATGGACCGGCTTGCGAGACACGCGAAGGAGGCAGGCTTGGACGATCGCGTTCATCTCGTCGGGCAGCAATCGGACGTGGGTGCGTGGCTTGCCGCGATGGACCTGTACGTCAACGTCAGCCGAAACGAGGGAATGAGCCAATCTATCCTGGAAGCCATGGCCATCGGGTTGCCGATGGTCGTGACCGACGTGGGGCAGAACGCCACCTTGGCAGGGGGCGAGAACCCCTGTGGCCGGGTCGTGGTCAGTGGCGACTGCCACGCGGTTGCCCGGGCGATTGCGGAATTGCACGCGGACCGGGAGTTGCGGCGGGGGTTTAGCCACAACGCTCTGGCTCGGCACGGTGAGCACTACGGCATAGAGAAGATGATCTGCACTTACGAGGAACTTTACACGCGGCTGCTCGGTGTCCATGGAACGCCAGAGGCATCGGAAGCCGAGACACAAGCTCTAATCGCTGGTTAGACATGAATCTTACTCTCATAGCCTGGCTTGTCCTTTTCGGACTACTTGCAGTGCTCGCACTGCGCAAACCGGCATGGGGCGTCGCCCTATACATGCTGACGTTCTTCGCCTGCCCACCGTATTGGTGGTGGGGCGAGTCGCTTGGCGACTACCGGTGGAATCTGTACGGCGGAGTGATCCTGCTCGTGGCTGTCCTCCTGTCGCGGCTTTCGGCAGAGGACGACGGTGGCGAGAAGAGCCGTGGCCAGCGGTGGGTGATATGGACGTCGATTGCGATCCTGGCGAATGCTACGCTCGTACACTTCCTCCTAGCCGCCGATCACGAGGTTAGTGCAGACTCCTACACACTGCTGGCGAAGTTTGTGCTCCTGTTCCTCCTCATCGTCGCCGCAACGAGAACCTTGGCGGACCTTCGGATCATTCTGCTGGCCATCGTGCTGGGGGCGGGCTACATCGGGTACGAAGCGACGATCAACGACCGCGGACAACTCAGCGGTGGTCGTTTGGAAGGTATCGGAGCAGCAGGCGTCGACGATGCGAACGGGTGTGCCTCCTTGATGGTGACGGTGTTGCCCATCGCAGGCGTGCTTTTCCTGACGGGCCGGCGATGGGAGAAGTTGCTCATGCTGCCCGTGGCTCCCTTTATCATCAATGTGATTCTGCTCTGCAACAGCCGGGGCGCGTTTCTCGCCGCGATCGCCTCCGCCGTTGTCTTTCTCTCAGTCGTCCCTCCTCCCGCTCGAAAGCAGGCGATCAAGCTCCTTGCCCTGGGGGCGGTAGCCGTGTGGCTGCTGCTGGGCGATCCCAGGATCATCGAACGATTCACCACAACCTTCGCCAGCGAGGAAGACCGAGACAGTTCTGCTGCCGGCCGGATCGAGTTTTGGAAGTCGGGCCTGGCCATGGTGGCCGACCATCCGTTCGGTGCCGGTGGAGATGGGTTCAAGAAGGTTCACGGCCCGGAGTATCTCGCCCGGCGCGACGTTCACGAAGCACGCGCCATCCACAACGGGTACATCAATGAAGCCTGCGAATGGGGAATTCAGGGGCTGATACTGAGGCTCTGCTTTGTGGCCGGGGCCGCCGTGCTCGTCTGGTACACGATTCGGTCGTGCAGAAAGCGCGATGCAACTGACGGCATGCTGTTGGGCGCCGCCGTGCTGGCATCGATGGCGGCGTTTCTGGTGACTTGTCTGTTCGGCGATCGCTTGGACAGCGAGTGGGGCTATTGGGTACCTGCGTTGGCAGTCGGGTTCGCAAGGTTGTTCGACCGCGCGGCCTACCAGGTGGACGATCTCCCAGAAGAGATGGAAGAAGATCTTCTGCCTGACGAAGAAGAACTCCAGAGCCTCCCGGTGTGACGTCACTGACACACGCAATAGCACGAAACCAAACATGACTCGCATAGCAGAACAACAAGAACCGCCGACGCTCACACAGCCTCCGGACCAAGCGTCCGACGGCGAACTAGTCGCCCGCCGTTGGGCTACCAGCGACGTTAGACGCACCGAGCAAGACGGACAGATTGTCTACGTCAAGGAATACCATCAATTGGAGGACCGAGGCGTCACGGCGGAGGTGATTCGGCGCCGGACCGGCCGGGAAATCGATCTATTCCGCCGTCTCGCCTCGCACTTCGCATCCGAACGTCGTCTGGGATCGCTGAACCTCGTGTGTGGCGAAGCGGAGTCAGGCACGCTGGTCACCGTAGAAGCCCCGGGCCGCCCGCTTGCAGAGGCAATCCTCGGCAAGTTTCGCACGTCGGTCGACGCGCAGTGCCTGCGAGCCCTATACCTTGTCGGGAAGTGGCTTCGGCGGTTCCAGAGTTTGCCGGTCAACCCGGGAGACGAAGCCCATCTCACCGAGGATGACCCCGCCGACCTCGTCGAGTATTGCGACATCCGCATGCGACGAGTTCTCGAACTGGGTTACGGTTGGCCGCCCGACGCCATTCGCCGGGAGATAGGCCAGTGCCTGGCGGTGCTCGTCAAACGTTCGCCCGAGCAGGATCGGCGGTTCGTGTGGTCGCATGGCGACTATGGCGCACAAAACATCCTTTGGGACGGCAACGTGCTGACGCCGATCGACTTCAATACGGCCAAGCTGAGCTATCCACTGCATGACGTTACCTACTTCATCCATCGGCTGGAGATGTTCCGTGTCTATTTCCCCTGGCGGCGCTGGCCGCTGGCTGCATGGCGACGGGCCGTGCTGCGAGGGTACGGACGCCCGGATGCGGAGCAATCACCCATGTATCGGGCAATGATGATTCGGCACCTTCATTGCCGGTTGAACACGTACGTCCGCCGCCCGACCTTGAATCTGAAACAACGCGTCCACAACGCCTGGACCCGGCAGCGCGTCCGCGCAAAGCTGCTTCGACTGGCTGCGAAGGACTGACAACGATCGATGACTCACCACTGCAAATTGCAAGACGAGATGAACACCGCGGCGGCGGTAGACAGTCCAACGTCCGATGCTGCGGACGAGTGTATACAGAAACGCCGCATCCTTGTTCTCAGCGGGGTGTTTCCGACCGCTGCCTATCCAAATCATGCGGTATTCGTCAAGAATCGGGTCCGGGCAGTTGCCGATCTGTCGGGCTACGAAGTTCGAGTTGTCTCGCCGGTACCCCGCTTTCCGCCCATCAAGTGGCTCAAGCGCTGGTATCTCTGGTCGCAGTTTCCGAAAGAGGAAGTGCTTGACGGGCTGCAAGTGTCTCGTACTCGCTACTTCCAACTGCCGAAGATTGGCGGCTACTTCTCCAGCGAGTTGATGTTTGGTGCCATTCGCCGACGGGTCGAGCAGATCCGCAAGACGTTCGACTTCGACTTGATAGACGCCCATTGGGCTTATCCTGCCGGCGTGGTTGCCGCACGACTGGGTCACTTGTATCGCAAGCCGCTGGTCGTCACCGGCCGCGGGGAAGACATGTGCCGCTTTCCCGATTATCCGCTGATCGGGCGGCGCATTCGGCATGCACTTCGACAGGCGACACAGTGTATCGGCGTGAGTCGTGAAATCGCCCGGGCCATGGTGGCCAACGGAGCAAGAGCGGATCGTGTCCACGTGATTCCCAACGGCGTCGACTGCAAGACTTTCCGCCCGTTGTCGCAGCCAGAGGCACGCAGGAAACTCGACCTGCCGCCTGATGCCAAGGTGATTGTGTCCGTCGGTGATCGTTTTCAGAACAAGGGGTTTCACCTGCTGGTCGACGCAGTGGCAAGAATGCGGCGCAAGTTTCCGAACGTGCTGGCCGTGATCGTCGGCGGGGCACCGCGAACCGGAGTAGACTTCTTGCCGGAGATCCAAAGGAGGATACAACAGGGCGATATGCAACGACACGTCCGGATCGTGGGGCGGCGGCCGCATGAAGAACTCGTCTGGTGGTACAACGCGGCGGACGCGTACGCTCTCTTCTCCGAGCGCGAGGGATCTCCGAACGTGCTCTTGGAAGCACTCGCGTGCGGAACGCCGTGTGTCGCCACGCCCGTCGGTGGGATTCCGGATGAACTGGCGGACACGAACCTCGGTGTCTTGCTCGGCGAACGTTCGGCGGAAGCGGCGGCCGACGGTTTGACCGAAGCGTTGACGCGTCCATGGGACCGACAAGCGATTCGTCGTGCAATGGAAGCCAGGACCTGGCACCATACGGCGACCCAAGTGGCAGACGTGTTCGATCGAGCATTGGAAATACACGGGCAAGGCAAACAGGTGACCTCGCGACAATGAGCCTGAACAGACGATTCCAGAAGCTCCGCAAGATGTCTCCCGGTGAGGTCCGGACTCGTATCGGTGAAGGTCTATACCGATGGCGGGAGCGGCGTCGGTACCGTTGCCAACCGGCGGCAAAGCCGACCTCCGCGGAGAACCTCCTCAGGGCGGCCGTGGCCGTTGTGCCGGGAACTCGCCCGGAGGAGATCGAGAGGCTGCAACGAGAATTCCCGCAGGTTCACCAGCAGATGGCCAATCGGGCAACCGCGACAGCCCGGAAAATTCTCTCGGGGAAGTGGGCGTTGCTCGGCCATCCGGTCGACTTGCGCGGTGACGTCGACTGGCACTGCGACCCGCGTTCGGAGCATCGCTGGCCGAGGACCTTCTACGCCGACGTGCCGCTGGGCTCGCCGACGGATGAGACGCTCGACGTCAAGTACGTTTGGGAATTGGGCCGGCAGCAGTATGTCGTGGACCTCGCCCGCGGGTGGCTCTTTACGGGTGAACTGCGATACGCCGGACGCGCCCGGGAACTCATGCTGGATTGGATCGACGAGAACCCCGTCTACGAAGGCGTCCATTGGACCAGTGCATTGGAGGTCGCCATGCGGGCTGTCTCCTGGCTCTGGACCACGGCTTCGTTGGCCGAATGGGAAGGCTGGCATGACGGAGATCTTGCTCGCATTGCGGCGAGCCTGACGGACCACGCAACGTACCTGGAGAACCACCTCTCGTTCTATTCGAGTCCGTACAACCATTTGATCGGTGAAGCGGCCGGGCTCTACCTGATTGGCACGTGGATGAAGCAGTCCGGTCAATCGGCCCGCTGGCGTCGGCTTGGCCGGCAGGTGCTCACCGAACACGGCCCGCGGCAGTTCTATGCCGACGGGTTTTGCGTTGAACAGGCGGTCGGCTACCATTTCTACACGCTTGGATTCATGACGCTGGCCGTCGCCGCAGCACGAACGCAACGGGAGCCGCTCGACGGTGTCGAGGCGGCAATCCGTAAGGCCTATCGCGCGGCCATCGCATTTCGGCAGCCGAACGGACGCTGGCCCGCCGTTGGCGACCTCGACTCGGCCCGAGCGATTCCGGTGTACCACGACGATTTCTGGAACTTCGACTCGCTCTGCACGATGGGCGCGGTTCTGTTCGACGATCCTAAGCTCCGAGTGGCAGAGGCATCCGCCGGCGAAGAGATGTACTGGTTGTTGGGTTGTTCCGCCGTGGAGAAGTACAACAAGCTTCCCGAGACGGAACCGCCGAAATGCGTCGTCCTGGAGGACTCCGGCTACGCGGTTGCCGGCCAAGGCGGCGACTGGCTGTTGTTCGATGCCGGACCGTTAGGCGATGGACTGCACGCCGACGCCACGCCCTCAACGGCACACGGCCATGCCGACACGCTACAGGTGCTCTACTGTTCCGCGGGAAAGCCCCTACTGCTCGATGCCGGGATGCCCTTCTACGTAGGGCCGGCGGAGTGGATGCGACACTTTCGCGGTCCCGCGGCACACAACACGTTGGAAATCGAAGAAGCTGCCGCCGCACGTCCTGCCGGTCGCCTCGACTGGACGCACGTCGCTGCCCGGCCGCGATTGAATGCCAATCTCTCGGACGACGTCTGGCTGGCCCGGGGTCGTGCCGAGTGGGCCCCGGGAGTTGTCGTCGAACGGAATCTGCTCGGTCTGCCCGGCCGCGGGCTATGGATTGCCGATTGGATCGAGACCGACCGGCCCCGTCACGTCCGCTGGTTCTGGCAGATGCCGGCAGGGACGCTTCGAGATGGGTCCGACGCGACCGACACGAGTTGTCTTCTTCGTGGAGACGACATCGTCCTGGCGACTTGGGCTGACTCGCTCCGGATCCGGCTGCAAGTCGAGAGTCCCACGAAAGATTCCCCGATCGGGCTGAGCGCACTGCACTACGGTTCGTGGTCTGCCGGACAGCGGGTGTGTCATGAAGTGGACGTTGCGAATCGGGCCCTTGTTGTGACTTATGTCGGTGCTTCACCGGTGCCCGTGGAAGTGACGACCCGGGGCCATCGAGTCGTGTGCCATGTGGCACAGGCCGGGGATGGCGGCAGCATCGGGCGGGTGAACTGGGATGGCGCCGATGAGCAGTGCGACGCCGACGAGAGGATCACGTGGCGCGTTTCCACGGGCGAGACTCAACTCGTCTACGTGGGTGGAGCCACCGCCGCACCGAGTGACCCCGATCAGACGGCCCTGACGGGCGCGGGAGACTGGCCGGCCTTCGCCACAGAACTCTCGGCCTGCATCGTTACGAATTCCGACGGCTGAACCTCGCCGCCTTGTACGACGGACAATAACATCATGCGTATCATTCTCATCGCCGGTGCGAGACCGAACTTCATGAAAATCGCGCCGCTGGCTCACGCGTTTCTCGGCGCCGGCGTCGAGCCGGTCATCGTCCACACGGGCCAGCACTACGACGCGAAGATGAGCCACGCCTTCTTCGAGGAGTTGGACATCCCCGAACCGGACGTGAACCTGGAGGTCGGCTCCGGCTCGCACGTCTACCAGATCGCCGAAGTGATGAAGCGCCTGGAGCCGATCCTCGTGCAATACCGTCCCGACGCCGTCGTGGTTGTCGGCGACGTGAACTCGACCGCGGCGGCCACAATCGCCGCGGTTAAGTACGACGTACCGGTAGCCCACGTCGAGGC
>JABMRB010001336.1 GCA_013202865.1 Candidatus Nealsoniibacteriota bacterium
ACTCCCCACTCCCCACTCCCGAGCACACCTCACGCCTTCAGCCCGCGGAGGTCCGGTTCGATCCGTTTGTTCTCCTTGAGCAGTTCTTCCATCGTCATCTTGGTCCGGCGTAGCGCGGCTTCGCGTCCGAGGATCGTGGCCAGCGTGCTGTCCACGGACGGCTCGACCGTCGGGTTGGCGAAATCCCCGCCGGTGATGTTCTTGTGGAACGTGTCGATATTCCGCACCGCGCCGGCCGTGTAGAGGTTGTCGATCTCGCCGCCCTTGTACGGCTGGGAGCCTTTTCGTACGAACGCTTCGCCGACGTAGCCCATCTCCATGATGCCCGTCTGTCCGTAGGCCACGCAGCGAACGTGGAACGGCGCGTTCAGATGCGTGCCGACGTGGTTCATGATCGTTCCGTCGGCGAATTCAAAGGAGACGGAGAATTGGTCGTGGCTATCGCCGTGCGGGTTGGGTCGTCCGCGCGAGGAGATCCCCGTCGCACTGACGGGCCGTGCCCGCGCCACCCAAAGCCCGGCGTCGACGCCATGGATGCCGGCGTTGACGTGATAGGCGCCGCCCAGTGCGACGTCGTTGACCCACACCAGGCGTCGGAGCCGGCTCTCGACGTTATCGGTCAGGGGAGGATCGGCAAACTGGCCGGCAAGGTAGCAAGTCTGGATCATCGCCACCCGGCCGATCGCTCCCTCGTGGACCCGCTTGACCGCCTCGCGGTTGTGCGGATCGGTCGGGACCTGGAAATCGACGAGAAAGCACCGCTTGTTCTCGGTCGCTTTCTTACCCAACGCGCCGATCTGAAGCGTGCCGGGCACGTCGACGGCCACCGGCTTGGCCATGTAGACGTGGAGCCCGGCGTCGACGGCCGCCCGGGCATGTTCCGGAAAACAGTAGGGCGGCGTTTCCAGCGCGACCGCGTCCACTCCGGCGGCAATCAGCTTGCGGTAGCCGGAGAGTCCCGAGAAGCAGCGCGACTTGTCGACCTTCAAGGCGTTGCCGGCGGCGTCGGCCAGGCTCTGGAAATAGTCGGCTATTGCGTGGATCTCGTACCCGGCGTGCCGGGCGAAGTGATGGGCGATCCACAGGCCTCGCCCGCCGCAGCCGATCACGCCCAGCTTGATCCGCGAATTGGCCTCCGCGCCGAAGACACGCCGCGGCGCGAGGACGGCGAGCCCGCCCGCGCCTGCCGCCAAGCTGCCGGATTTCAAGAAGTCGCGCCGATCGATACCGTGCATCTCGTATTCTCCTCGCATGTTGTGTCGACATGGTCCCAAGTCAAACCCACATTGCCCGTATGGGTCCAGCCTGGAACATTTCCAAGCTTTGAATGTTGGCCATTGTAACATCAATGCGAGGCAAGTCATCTGGGAAATGTGGTTTCAAGAACCTTGAGCGGTTCGGTCCCCCCCGACAGAGGCAAAGAATCGAGAAATCCCCGCTTATGTTCAGTCCGGCGCTACTTGCCAAAGCTGGTACGTGTGCTATACTATAAGTGACAGGGCGTTTGGTGCGGCTGCCTCGCCGCCGGCGCCCTGGCAGGGACACCGCACGAGGCGTTAGGTACACTCCCGCGGTGGAAGCCCGTTGCGCGTCGACACCTAACAGACGAGCAGCGGGCTTTTTTTATGCGCGTTGCCGGACGATTCCCGCGTTTCGACTGATCTCCTCCCCGGGGCGTGGTTCTCCCCGATATTCGACCGTCACCGGCACGGCCACTGCACAGACGTCCCGATGCCCCAGCGCGGCCGACCGGTTGAACGCCTCGACGTAGGCCTCCGCCTGCTCGGCCGACATCGTCCCCTCCTCGGCCGGCTCCAGGGCGACCGTCACGGGCTGGCCCCCGGCGATCCACACGCGAAATCGGGTTATCTCGGCATTTCTTGTCTGGTCCATGGCCTGCTCCACGTCATTTTCGGAAAATCGCGATCTTAGGAGAATCGCGGCGAAAGCCCCTTGACGGGCGTCTCGCGATATAGTATACAGCCGTATATATTACGGTCAAGGGGGGTTTGACCGACATTTTTCCGAATAATTGTCGCCCGCCCAGGATACGTGTGATGCCGGACTACACGCGAGAAAACCTGCTGCGGCTGATGGCTGGCGGGGGGTTGTCGATCCACCAAGTGGCCGGGCAGACCGGCCTCGACCAGCGGACGATCCGCGGGCTGCTGGCCGGCGAGAACAAGCCCCGGGCCGCCACTATCCACCGCCTGGCCGGGGGGCTCGGTGTGCCGGTCGAGGAGTTCTTCGTCGACCCGGCCCAGTTGCTCTGCCGGCATCTCGATCGGCACTTCGACCGGCAGACCAATCCGATCGTCGAAGAGGTGCTCCAAGACCGGGGCGAACTGTTCACCGGCTGGACCGAGGCCGATTTCGACGAACTACACAGCCGCATGGGCACCGGCGGCGGCCTCACCCGCGAGGGAACCATTGCCGCTGCCGAGGGCATGAACCACAAGCGTGATCTGCACCGAAAGCTGGATTTGCTGCTGGAGACCAGCCACGCCGATTTGATCGGTGGTATGATCGACGCGGCGTACGAGCGGGCGGCGGTCGAGGAAGGGTAGGCGGGATTTCAGATTTGGGATTTCAGATTTGGGATTTGGTGTGATGACTTGGCGAGTGTGGTGAGGATGGTGTCGACAATTCGTTTGGTGTCGAACTGCTCGGTGGCTAAGGTTGACACGTGTCGGCGGTCGAATCCATGGCATCTCGTCACCGCGTCGATGCATGTTTGCGGTGTGAAGTCGGTGATTGTTACGCCGGTCGTTCCGTGGCGGATGAACGGGGCTCCGGTCGGCAGGCCGATGGCGGGGCAGCCGGATAGAAGGATCTCGGCCAGGGCCAGCGGGCCACGGTCGTCGTCGCTGAGGTAGAGGCAACAGCGGCTGTGCCGGGCGACGCTCCACAGCAGTGGCCGGGTGAAGCGACGGTAGTGCAAGACGTACGTGCGTGGGAAGCGACGACGCAGCAGGCGGATCAACGGCTCGTCGTAGCCGCTCTTGGCGTAGATCAGCAGGTCGTACTGGGCCGGCTTTGGGCCGCGCGGGGTGGGATCGATCGGGTAGGGCCAGACCACGATCGGTGCCCGGTTCCGCCGACCACGATGAAGCTCGATCAGATCGCGGTACCAGGCCGACTCGGTGAACATCAGCCGGCAACTCGTCGCCCGGCAGATCACCTGCTCGCTGGGCGTCTGACAGGGCCGCCGGCTATCGGCGAACAGCACGTTCGGCCCGACGATAAACGGTTGCCCGAGCTGTGCGCACGCGACCGCTACGTGGCGATCTTCCCACGACCAGATCCAGGGGATCTCCCCGTCGCCGAGCCGCCCACCGATCGCCAGCCAGTCGGGCAGCCTCGCCCGCAGTGCCTTTTGTAGCGCGTATTGCCCGTTCACCGGGCCGCAGGCGCCGAGCCCGGTGACTTCGCGGAGCAGTCGGATACGGGGCATGGTGTTTGCAAGTATTGAGTAGGTCAGGGCTTGCCCTGACGGACACAAGAGCGACTTTTCGCGTGTCAGGGCAAGCCCTGACCTACTAAAACATCCTCGGGCGGACGCCGGGGAGGATCTGCGGGTGGCGCAGGTCGATGTTCGGCGGATCGGTGACCGGCAGCGCGGTTCGCTTGCTGCGCATCACGCCGAGCCGTTGGTATCCCCGCTGGCCCATGGCCGAGAGGTGCCACTGGCCGGTGCTCCAGGGATAGATGTAGAACGGCTGGAATTCCAATTCGATCGGGTCCGCCTCGGGCACACCCGCCTCTTTCAGTCGGGCGGCAAACGCCTGGTCTTCGCCGTTGTTGACGGCCGGGTATCCGCCGATCTGCCGAAACGCGGCCCGTGTGTAGGCCCAGCCGCCATGGAACAATCCGCCGGTGGCATGTTGACTGAGCGAACCGTTGCGGCCGGGGTGCAACACGACGGACGGTCGCGACCAGGGGGCAATCTCCAACGTCGCGGCCGACGCACGCAGGGCCCAGGGCAGGTAGAGGTCGTCGTCGTCCCAAACGGCCAGTGCTTCGACGTCGTCGTCGACCAGTTCGGCCGCCGCGTTGCGTTTCTCGCCCAGGGTATTGTAACGCCGATCGGTCGAGACGAGCCGCCAGCGGTCGCCGCACCGATCGTCGTATTGCCCGGCATCGTCGAGGATCACCAGTTGGCGAAGCTCGGCCGGGTAGTCCTGCAACTCGAAGCAGCGGACCATCCGACCAAGTGTTTCCGGCCGCAGATACGTACAACAAACGGCGGCGATTTTCATGGCGGATCCTGTCGTGGGCTTTCGCTGCAACATTCTCATACGACGCGCCGCGAACATGCGACGCGCATCGTTTCCTTCTGCAACTCGCGATACGCCTGCGACCGGGCATTCAACCGCGTGGCGACCTCGTCGTACTCGGCTTCGATTCGCTCGATCGATGCTCGCAACCGGCCGTGGTCTAACGTGGCGGTCGGCAGGCAGACGCCGTCGACCGATCGGGTGAAGTCGCGGCACTTGGGCCGGTACCCCAGTGAAACGAACGGTACGCCGCAGGCGGCCGCGAAGACTGCGCCGTGTAACCGCAGGCTGACGACCAGATGGGCGCAACGTATCCGCTGCAACACGCCGGGCAAACCTCGCGGCACAACCGGCAGGCCGAACCGCTCGATCAGTGCCTTGCCGTGAAGCAGGTCGTTGGGTCGCAACGGCAGGTACTCCACGCGCATGCCGGCGCCTCGCAACCACTCGATTGTCTCGCCGAGCACCTCGACGATCCGGCGCCGGCCGCAGCCGGGCACGTAGTCGGAACCGCCGCTGACGAGCACCAGATCGCGCCGGTGGTCCTCGCAGCGCGGATTGCGACACGTTCCGAGCGACAGAGCCGGGTCGCCGATCACTCGGGCGTTCTCCGCCCCTAGCGCACGGACGGCTTCGAGCGACTCGGGCCCCCGCACGCCGACGAATCGGGTGGCCGCAATCACCCGGCCCCATGCGGCTCGCCGCCCGGGATCCCACCGTGGAAGCGGAGTGCTCAGATCGACGCCCGTGCCGAACACGACGATTTCTGCCCCCCGCCGCAATGCCATGGTGGCCGACTCCAACCAGGGCCTACCGTAGATGAGTGTTCCGCCGCCGAGAATGCACGTCCGGCCGATCGGCTCGGCCGTCTGTTCGATTTCGACCGGCGCCGCCAGGTCCCTGATTGCTCGCAGACAGCCGTCATCACCAAGGTTGCCGTGTCCGGCCCAGCCAAGATAGTCAAGTTTCATCTGAGTATTTAGCCCCAGGTGAACACACCCGTGGGCCGTCCTAGGGTCAACCAATGTCGCGCATACGACGTCGCGTGTCGTTCCCCCCGTGTATTCACGGGGGGCTAAGAATTCGTACGGGAATTACTTCCCGATTTGGCTATGAGCAGTGAGC
>JABMRB010001337.1 GCA_013202865.1 Candidatus Nealsoniibacteriota bacterium
AGGTTTCAACAACAAGCTGAAACTGATCACCAGAAAATCATACGGTTTCCGGACGCAAGAAGCCTACGAAACGGCCCTATACCACAACCTTGGAGACCTCCCTGAGCCAGAATTCACCCACGAATTCTGCTGAAGAGGCTCCTTTTCTTTATTCGTGTAGGCGACTTCTAAAGGTTCCAGTGTTCGTTTGGGGAATCGCGGTGAGCCGTCCCGTTCAGGTGGCAGTTCGGACTTCATGCGACGAACCATCATTAGGTCGAGTTGCTTTCGACCAGGCGGTGTTCCTCTGGCAAAACGCTGGTTGTCAAGAAGTTCGAGCAGTGCTGAGAAACTCTCAGGATATCCGTTGTGTGGCGTTGCTGTGAGGAACAGCTTGTGCTCGAAGTGCGGAGCCAAGAACCGAAGTGCCTTCGTCCGCATTGTGTCCGTTGCGTACTTGCCCTGGCCCAATGGGGCACAGTTATGTACCTCGTCACAAATGAGCAGATCGAACCTCCGGGAATAGAGTTGGCCCACATCCGGGTCTGACAGTATTTCGTTGAACTTCTGTTGTGGTGCGTCAGTTGTCAGGAAGTCGATGGAGGTGATGAGGCGAGCGAATGTCCATGGATTGGGGTTGTTCCGCTTACGATGGAGTTCCTCCCCGTCCACGATGCGAAAGTCCAGGCAGAACTTGTCCCGCATCTGCTCCTTCCATTGGATTTGAAGCGATTCTGGACACACAATTAGTATCGTTTTGGCACGGTGGCGAATAATGAGTTCAAGGGCGACCATCCCAGCCTCTATGGCCTTGCCGAGACCAACATCATCGGCCACCAACAGGTTCACCCTGGGCATTTGAAGAGCACGTACTACTGGATCAAGTTGGTAGCCTTCGATTTCGATGTCGGATCGAGACGGGGACTGGATGTTACCTACGTTAGCGGTCGAAGCGGCCCATCTCACCGCGTCTAGAAACGCATCCAAATGGTCGGGCGGGTCGAAATCGGTGGGGTCAGGTAGTGCAGCGTCGATGGCCGTCACCCCCGGCTCACGCTCCCAGACGACCTCAAGTTTCTCACCCAGGCTGTCATCCTCGATAGATGACAGTGCGATAAGGGTCTGGCCACCGGGCTTGGCATCAATCTCCGTGACGGTCCAAACGCGGGACCTAACACTGACGAGTTGGCCCACTTCCAGCGGCGTAGGTGCGACAATGGCCATCCAAGCCTCCTGCTTGCTTTCTCCATCGGACGAATCCTCACCGAGCGCCGGTAATGTACCACCCAACAGAACTGAGTACAATAGGTCCCGGTACGCCGATTTCCGTCCCGACATACGCCCCCTGCTCAAGTCGGTTTCTTCACCGGCCTTTCTTCGCCCAAGTAGTCGAACAGCGACTACAAATCAACGCCGCCCGCCTCATATTCCATGCGATACAATTCAGTGTTTGAGTGCCAAGACCCGTCCTGAAACATGGTCACGTCGTAGTCGGCTACAGGCACCCGACCTGCGCAACGCTGAACATCACAGCCTGATATCGGCTTGTTCGCAGCACGTCGCCCCCAGGCATCCTCAGGCAGCCGTAGAGGCAAGGGAAGACAAAGCGGGAGAAAGGGGTGACCACCACACCCGCCCGCAGAAGGCTCTCTGGGGCTCAGAATGGCGGCTCTGACGCTTTACCGCATATTACTCAGGTGCGCCTTCACCGCCGAGCGCTTTGGTGAAAAAGTGGATGGATGTTCGGCTCCCGAACATGATAATCTCAGGCTTGCAGCATAATTGATTTGTGATCAATCCGAAAAAGCTCAGGGGTAGGGTGGTCATCGGCATCCTGCCGGTGGCTTCTGTGCGGGTCTCTGTTGTCGTTGTCAGCGTCGTTGTCAGCCTATCGCCATCAGTCCGGCGAAGTAAAAGCTCAGGGGGCTTGCACGCGGTCGTCAGCCGGCCCATAGTTGGGACTTCTTGCCGTCGAGTTAAAAGCTCCGGGGCTGCTTCTCATAGGAACGGGCCGGTTGCATAATTGACAACTCAACAACTTCTTCCAAAAAGCTCCGGGGAAGGGTGGTCGGACCGCCATGCTGGTGTGCGGCGTTGCGGTCACACATCGGCGTCCATGGTGTGTTGATGCCCATACTTATTGACGAGTATAAGCAAATCATTGATGGCGACCACCGAAAGCGGATCGCTGATGAGTTCGACTATGATTGCCCCGAGGTCGTCCATGAAGGATTGACCGAAGATGAGAAGAGAACGCTGGCAAGAGCGTTGAATCTGGCTCGCCGACAACTCAATCGAGAGCAGAAGCGGAAAATCATCGCCGACCAGCTTGTCGAGACACCGAAACGGTCTAGTCGCTGGGTCGCCAAAATGTTAGGAGTGAGCCACCCAACCGTTTCGAGCGTTCGGAGAGAATTGGAGAGCAGTGGAAATTCCACTGCTCCAGGCTGGAAAGTTCTGACGGACGAACCCAGCCTGCTAGGAAAGCCACAAACATTAAGGTTCGGTCGGTTGCTGAACGTAAGGCAAGACTCAAGGCGACCACACTCATTCATGGAGACTGCCGGAGAGAGTTGAAGAAGCTCCGCGCCAACAGCGTCGATGCCATCATCACTGATCCGATCTATCCGGAAATCAGCAAGGGTTATGGCAGAATATCAGAGAAAGACTGGCACGCACTCATGGAGGATGTTGTCGTGCAATGCCGCCGTATTTTGAAACCCAAAGGCAGTGCGAAGCTTGAAATCTACGATTGTGTCTGATCACGACACGCTAGGGTACCGATAATTTTCTGCGAAGCCAAGGCGATCCGGTCAAGTCTCTTCATTTGTCCCACCGGGTAGCCAAAACCTATCCACGAGCATGACGGGATGACTCGCGCTAATGCTTGCGGTCGAGATGCGGTGGTGTCAGTCGTAACGGAATTGCTTCCAATCAATCCCCAGTTTGCGCATTTTCGCGCGCAGAGTGTGTGGGTTGATATCCAGCAGGAGCGCCGCGCCGTGAGGCCCTTCAACGCGCCCGCTTGTGGCAGCCAATGCTGCCTCGATGTGGTGTTTCATCGCAGTGTCAAGAGCTACTATCTCGGG
>JABMRB010000133.1 GCA_013202865.1 Candidatus Nealsoniibacteriota bacterium
CGGAAGGCTTCGCCGCGGATGTACGCCGCATGCAGCCGGCAGTCCAGGTGTTTCTCGGCCCCCAAGCACTCGGCCAGCCTAAGCATGGTTGCGAGTGATTCGATCGCCTCGTTCACCTCGGCGGCGTCCAGCAGGTCGGCCGCGTGAAAAGCCTCCAGGTGGGCACACACCCGCACCACGTCGATGAACTCCAAGTCGGCCGAAACGCCGGCCGTGTGCGAGATGCCGAAATCACATCGCGGCCGCTTCAAGGCAGCTCGGGCCTGCTTCCGCTGGTCGTCGTACTTGTTGCGCAGCTCGATCGCATCCTGCAACTTCAGCGGCGCGAACTTGAAACAAGCCTGCGGAAATACGCGGTTGGTTCGCTGTAGGATCGATTTGGCTTCGTCCTTCTTGAACAGGTTGATCAGCCCCGCTGCCACGTTGTCTTTCTCGGGCGGAAGTGCCCTGTCGAGTTGCTCCGGCGTACCGTTTTCCTCCTTGATCCGTGCGAACTCGTCCAGCAGCTTCTGGTTTTTGCTCAGGCGCAACCCGGGCAGGTCGCCGTAGTCTTCCGGATTCGTCGGCTTCGACGGTTGCGTCGCCGACTCCCGACCGCAGCCGGCCGGCAGAACGCTCAACAAGATCAGGATGAGTGTGACGTATCGCATGGCGTTGTGTGGATCAATGAGCTATGAGCTATGAGCTATGAGCTGTGAGCTGTGAGGAAGGGAAGGAAGGGAGGGAAGGAAGGAAGGAAGGGAAGGAAAGGAAGGCCTAGTGCTTTGTCAACATTCAATCTTGGGGTGACGGTTTTGGTGGCGCAAGTTTCTAGGTTGCGTTTCAAGTGAAATTCCGAAAGGCAAGCAGGATGCTTACCCCACTTTCCAGTGTTGACATAGCACTAGCTTTCCTTCCTCACAGCTCACAGCTCATAACTGCGGTCCAAGGTTAAATAACCGGCAAAAGCCGCCTAGATTACCTAAAGCCAAGGTCCGGTTGTTGCCGATATGGGGCCAGTGAGCAACCGTTGCGCGCCCACGCCCGTAATCTTGCTTGGTACGCCCCCCCCGGAGTCCGTGGTATGGCCGGTCCTGATGTCCGCAAAGCGGCCGTTCTGTTGATGAGCCTCCCGCAGGAACAGGCCGCTCCGCTGATTGCCAAGCTCGACCCGAAAGAGATCGAGGCGGTCACGATCGAAATCGCCAAGCTGGGCGCCGTCACCGGGGACGAGCAGGAGTCGACGATCCGCGATTTTGCCAACGCCAATCCGGCCGCGCTCAGTGGCAGCATGGGTGGGCTGGACGTGGCTAAGTCGCTCGTCGAGCGGGCTCTGGGTAAGGGCGGAGCGTCCACGTTCGACAACGTGCGGCAGTCGATCGAGGCGCTGCCCTTCGGGTTCCTACAGAAGGTCGACAGCCAGAACCTCTTGACCTTCATCATCGACGAACACCCCCAGACGATTGCCCTGATCCTGTCGCACATCCCGCCTCTGCAGGCGGCCGACATCATCAGCGGCCTGCCGGCCGAACGCCAGCTCTCGGTGATCCGCCGCGTCGCCACGATGGGCCAGACCAGTCCGGAGATCATTAAGGAAGTGGAAGACGGTCTCGAGCGACGGATGGCGGCCGTGATGAGTCAGCAATTCGAGAAGGCCGGCGGCGTACCCAGCGTGGCCGAGATGCTCAACGTGATCGATCGTGCGACGGAGCGGAGCCTGTTGGAGAATCTGGCTCAGGAAGATCCCGATCTGGTTGAAGAGATCCGCCGCTTGATGTTCGTCTTCGACGACATCACCAAGCTGGGCGACCGCGAGATCCAGTCGCTGTTGAAGAACGTGGAGAGTTCGCAGTGGGCCATGGCGCTCAAGGGAGCCAGCGAAGAGCTGAGAGAGAAGATCCTCAACAATATGTCGAAACGGGCGGCCGATCTGCTGCTGGAAGAGATGGACTATCTCGGGCCGGTCCGCGTCTCCGACGTCGAGGGGACGCAGCAGCAGATCGTCGACATCGTCCGCCGCCTCGAAGACGCCGGCGAGATCAACACGCACGCCGACGAGGAAGAGGAACAGTTCGTTCAGTAGCCGCAAGGAAGCCGCATGCCCTTTCCCCAGTTCGACCGAAGCCGCTTGCAGTTGCAGCCGCTGGCCGGGCGGTCGCACGACTTAGACCGCGGCTGCCTGATCTTTCCCGAAGATGCCCGCGAGCCGTTGGAGCACCCGGCCTTGCCGGAATTGGCCGGGCGGATCGTCGCTGCCGCGGAGCACCACCGTACGGTGATGTTCTGCTGCGGAGCCCACGTGCTACGCAAGGGAAATGGACCGCTGTTGATCGACCTGATGCAGCGAGGACTCGTGTCGCACCTTGCTCTGAACGGTGCCGGGGCCATCCACGACTTCGAGATGGCACTGGTCGGCGGGACCAGCGAAAGCGTGGCACGCTACGTCCGCACCGGTGAATTCGGCCTCTGGCGGGAGACCGGGCGGATCAACGACGCCGCGGTGGCCGGTGCCGACGACGGCATCGGGCTGGGTGAAGCGATCGGGCGGATGATCCAGCAGGAGGAGTTTCCCTATCGCGAGACGAGCGTGCTGGCTGCCGGATTCCGGCTGCAAGTGCCGGTAACGGTTCACGTGGCGATCGGGCAGGATATCATCCACGAGCATCCTAACTTCGACCCGGCCGCCACCGCGACCGCCTCGTACACCGATTTCCTGATCTTCACCGAGGGTCTCACGCGGCTCGAAGGCGGTGCGTTCCTCAACGTCGGCACTGCGGTGATGGGCCCCGAGGTCTACCTCAAGGCGATCACCATGGCCCGAAACGTCGCCCGGCAACAGGGTGAGGAGATCCGCCATTTCGTCACCGCGGTATTCGACCTGCGCGACTTGGGCGACCGGACCGACGCCGAGGCCGCCAAGGACGACCCCCGCTACTACTTCCGCCCCTACAAGACGGTGCTCGTGCGGACGGTGGCCGACGGCGGCAAGAGCTTCTACGTCCGCGGCGATCACGGTCGAACGATCCCCGCGCTCTACGATCGGATCGTCGAGAAGG
Source organism: Candidatus Nealsoniibacteriota bacterium (assembly GCA_013202865.1). Classification (GTDB taxonomy): domain Bacteria; phylum Planctomycetota; class Planctomycetia; order Pirellulales; family Thermoguttaceae; genus JABMRB01. The sequence continues at coordinate 3,036 of JABMRB010000133.1, forward strand.
CCGGCCCATGGAAACCCGGCCCATGAAGACACTGCGCAGCATGCCGGCCCAGCGGCTTGCGGAGTTGACCGGCCGCTTCAGTCAACTGCGGATCGCGGTGATCGGCGACTTCTTCCTGGATAAGTACCTCGACGTCGATCCGGCAATGGCTGAGTTGAGCGTCGAGACGGGCAAGACGGCACATCAGGTCGTCGGCATTCGGCACAGCCCCGGGGCGGCCGGCACGGTCGTCTGCAACCTGGCGGCACTCACCGCCGGCGCGATCCACGCCGTCGGGTTCACCGGCGACGACGGCGAGGCCTACGACCTGCGCAGGGACTTGCAGTCGCTCGGCTGCACGACCGAGCATCTCCACTGCGATCCGCATCGGGCAACGCCGACCTACTTGAAGCCACGAGACCGCACCGAGGCGGGTCTGGCCGGCGAACACAGCCGATACGACACGAAGAACCGAACGCCGACGGCCGACGACGTGCAGCAGCGGATCCTTGCGTCGCTCGATGCGTTGCTGCCGCGGCTTGACGCGGTCGTGATCCTCGATCAGGTCGAAGAGCCGGATTGCGGCGTGGTCACGGCCGAGGTGCGCCGGGCACTGGCCGATCGGGCCGAATGCCACCCGGGCGTCGTCTTCTGGGCCGACAGCCGCCGCCACATCTGCCAATTCCGCCGGACGATCATCAAGCCGAACCAGTTCGAGGCCGTCGGCCGGCATGACCCGGTACCCGGCGACAACGTGCCGCTGGACGACCTGGCCGCCGCCGTCGCGCGGCTCCGCAGCGAGACCGGCGCGGCAATCTTCGCCACCCGCGGCGCCGAGGGCATGGTGGTCAGCGATCCGGAGTTGACGTTAGTACCGGGCGTGCGCATCGAAGGCCCCACCGATCCGACCGGTGCCGGCGACAGCGCCACGGCCGGTGCAACGTTAGCACTGGCCGCCGGCGCCGATTACGCCGAAGCGGCCCTGATCGGCAATCTGGTCGCGTCGATCACCGTCGAGCAACTCGCCACCACCGGCACCGCCCGGCCGGACCAGTTGGCGTCGCGATTGGAGCGTTGGCAGAGTCAGCAGGGCGGTGTGTAGCTGGATAGCGACATTTCCTGATACAAGCTCGAAGCGCAAGCGAGTGGATCGCTCACGACGAATTCCACTCGCTTGCGCTTCGAGCTTGTATCAGGAAATGTCGCTATCCAGCTACACACCGCCCTGCTGACTCTGCCAACGCTCCAATCGCGACGCC
>JABMRB010001338.1 GCA_013202865.1 Candidatus Nealsoniibacteriota bacterium
ACTCCCCACTCCCCACTCCCCACTATCCACTATCCACTATCCACTCCTCCCTCCCCCCCTTGACTCACCTCACGCCAATCTGGTAGATTCCACGAGTTACCACGGTGCGTTGGTGGTCGGCCACTTCTGCTGAAGGGCCGACGAACAGGGAACTCCGGTGCGATTCCGGGACGGCCCCGCCGCTGTGACCGGGTGTAATGAGGTTGGCCGCGTCTTGAGGCCATTGTCGTGCGGTGGTGAGTTCGCCGCAATTGACGGCACGACGAGAAGGCCGGGCCAACCTCCTACCCGGGAGTCAGAAGACCTACCAACGTTTTCCATGCGGCCCTCTTCGAGGGACGGAGGCCGCCCGTTTGTCGTTTCGTTGGGAAACCGCGATCCGCTGCCCGTCGAACCTCCGTCGATCGTATTGCGCGACGGTGTGCCGAACCGAGTAGAGCCCGCGGTCGTTCGTGTCGTACGCATGGTCACGCACAGGACAACCCGTTTGCGCGCCCGCGCCCATGGCTTCACGCTGGTCGAGGTGCTGGTGGTGATTGCGATCATCGGCTCGCTGGTGGCGATGCTGCTGCCGGCGGTCCAGGGTGCGCGAAGTGCCGCCCGGCGGGTCTCGTGCAACAACAACCTCCACCAGATCGGCCTCGCGTTGTTGGACTATCACAACGCACACCGTTGCTTTCCGCCGGGTGGGATCGAGCCGATCTCGGCCAAGTGGCCTAAGGGGCGGCAGATCGCCTGGTCGGCCATGTTGTTGCCGTACCTCGGGCAGGAACCGCTGCACAAGCAGATCGACTTCTGCAAGCCGTTCGACGCCGAGGAAAACGCCGCCGCCGCCGCGGTCGTCGTGGAGACCTACGTCTGCCCCAGCGTCAGCCGCACCTCCTCGCTCGTCGAAGAGCGGGCCGTGTGCGACTACGGTGGGATCTACGGCGAACGGATCACCAGCCCGAACAACCCGCCCAAGGGCACCATGCTCTACGACCGCGTGGTCCGAATCCGCCAGATCCTCGACGGGCCGTCCAACACGTTGATCGTTTCCGAAGACGGCGGTTTTCGGGACGGGCAATGGATCAACGGGCGAAACGTGTTCGACCAGGCGTTCGGCATCAATCAGGCGCCCGAGTTCGAGAACGACATCCGCAGCGATCACAGCGGCGGAGCCAACGGCCTGTTGGCCGACGGTTCGGCAAGGTTCCTCAGCGAAAAAATGGACCTGAAAACACTGGCCGCGCTATGCACGCGTCAAGGACGCGAGCCGGTCGGCGACTTTTGACCCCATGATTTAGCCCCGGGTGAATATTTAGCCCCGGGTGAATACACCCGGGGGGTCGTACGGCAAACACGTCGATACTTACGCGCCCACGGTATGTCGGCGTGTCCTTGGAGAAGATGATATGAGCACTCGCTTCGCTGCGGTCCTAATCGCGCTATCCGCTGCCGCCTTGGCACGGGCCGACGTCACGGCCGATTTCGACCAGCCGCACCTTCCGCTCTCGCCGGAGTCGTTCTACAACGGCGTAGAACCCCTTTACCCCGGGCAACCTTCGGGTTCGGGCGACAGCGACGGCCGCTTCCTTTGCGGTGGGCTGTCGCTGAACAACTACCACCGCGCTCCCAGCGGCGGCATGGGATACTGGGACGGTTGGGCACTGTCCAACACGACCGATACACTGACTCCCGGCTTTGGGAACCAATTCAGTGCAATTCCCGGTTCCGGTGTCGACGGTTCGCCGAACTACGGGGTCGCCTTCGTGGGATTCACGTATCTCGACGGGCACATTCCCGCAATCGAGAACGTGCCCGGCAACGACCTGCTCGGTGCCTACTTCACCAACACGACCTACGCCTACCGGATCATGAAAGAGGGCGACGTCAACAACTTCGCCAAGAAGTTCGGCGGATCCGACGGCAACTACCCCGACTGGTTCCTGCTGGAGATCGCCGGCACGAAAGCCGACGGCTCGTCGGCCGGCACCGTCGAGTTCTACCTGGCCGACTATCGCTTCGCCGATAACGCACAGGACTACATCGTCGACGAGTGGACCTGGGTCGATCTGTCGAGTCTGGACGAACCGGCCACACTGGAGTTCGATCTCAGCTCCTCGGATAACGATGAGTATGAAGGCATGAACACGCCGGCCTACTTCGCCATGGACAACATGGTCCTGCAAAGCGTTCCCCAGCCGGCGACGCGTTGGGGCGGCCCCGGTGACGGCGATTGGGACGCGCCCGGCGGATGGGCCGACGGCACGCCCGACGCCGAGACCAACGTGACGGTCGAAGCCGCCCGCGTTACGCTGGCCGGCGAAGCCGAGGTCTCCTGGCTGAGAATCAACGACGGCGGTTGCGTGGCGGTCGACGGCGCCGCGGCCGAGCTGATCGTGGGCACCTCGATCGAAATCAACGGCGGCACGCTCGAGGCGGCCGCGCCGGTCGAGGCGGGTGGCGTTCGCCTTGCCGCGGGCCAACTCAGGATCACCCCGCAGGGATACGTCGCCGCGGCCGGCAACATCGTTCTGGAATCCGCCTCGGAAACCGTCTGTGAAGTGGGCCGGAGCGGCGCCGGCCGGCTCGATGCCGACGCCCGGGCCTTTCTCGGCGGAACGTTGACCGTGGCGCCGATCCGCGGTGCCACCGGCACCGAGGCTGAACCGGGCAACTTCACACAAACGCTCGTCACCGCGGCCGGTGGATTGGAAGGAACGTTCGACGAGGTGCCGGGCCAGTACGGCAGCGATCCGGGCAACTTCGCCGCCGCCCACTTGGGGCACGGCGTGTTCAATAAGGCCATTCGCTACGTAGGCGACGCCGGTGAAAGCTCCAGCGTGGAGATCGACCTGTTCGTAGCCCTCGGCGGCGACGCCGACGGCGACGGCAAGGTATGGCTCAGCGACTGGGCCGCCCTGCGGGCAAACTTCGGCAACAGCGGCAGCGGACTGCGATGGACCGACGGCAACTTCGACCCGTGGAACGACGAAAAGGTCTGGCTCTCCGACTGGGCTGCGCTACGGGCCAACTTCTCCAACGCGGGCTACACGATCGCACAATCCGACGCCACGGCGCTGGCAACCGTTCCCGAGCCCGGCACGGCAGCCATGCTGGCGGCCGGTGGCCTGATCGGTCTCTGTCTGCTGATCCGCAGAAACGACCGCCGCATGAGGATCGCGTAGGCCATCTGCGCCCCGCAGCGAGCCGCCGGGTTTATCCCGGCGCACTGTGCCTCCGAGTGGATTCTTGCATCGCCGGCTGCTACACTGGATCAGACGTTCCACCGCCGGTGGGAGACCACAATATAGTCGTCTTCTCAATCGGAGACCGTGATTGCTGGGGAAACAAGGGGACTGGGGGCTCGGGATGGTGCCGTTCCCCGAGTCTCCAGCCCCCAGCCCCGAACCCCCAATCCCCAGATATAGAGGAGCCATAAAATGCGTACCCGTTCAATCGTGCGTTGGACCTTGGCAAGTGTTACCTTGGCGATGTTGCTCGGCTGTCTGCCGGATATACACGGAGCGGATGTGGCCGCCGACGATATCTTCAAAGCGACCGGCGTCCGGGGCGGGCTGATCGTCCACGTCGGGTGCGGCGACGGAAAACTGACCGCGGCCATGGGCGCCGGGCCGTCGCGCCTGGTACTCGGGCTCGATGTCGATCCGGCGAACGTTGCCAAGGCGCGAAACCGTGTGCAGCAGGCCGGGCTTGCCGGCAAGGTGTCGATCCAGCAGTTCGACGGCTCGCGGTTGCCGCTGGTCGATAATCTCGTCAGGCTGCTCGTGGTGGAACAAGCCGCAAAGATCTCGCGCGAGGAGATGCTCCGCGCGTTGGCCCCCAGCGGCGTGGCCTACGAGAGCAGCAACGGGCAATGGACCAAGACCGTCAAGCCTTGGCCGGCGGAGATCGACGAGTGGACACACTACCTGCACGACGCCGGTGGCAACGCCGTGGCTCAGGATTCACGGATCGGACCGCCGAGACACATCCAGTGGATGGGGGCGCCGCTCTGGAGCCGGAACCATCACAAGCTGGCTAGCATCAGTTCGGTCGTTTCGGCCGGCGGACGGATTTTCTACATTCTCGACGAGGCCTCGGCCGCCTCGACGGACGTGCCCGGCAAGTGGTCGGTCGTCGGTCGCGACGCGTTCAACGGCGTGCTCCTCTGGCAGCAGTCGATCTCCAAGTGGGCATGGCATCAGCGCGGGTTCCGTAGCGGGCCGGTGCAGCTTCCGCGGACGTTGGTGGCCGGGCCCGACTGCGTCTACGTGCCGCTCGGGCTAAGCGCACCCGTATCAGCCCTGGATCCGGCCACCGGCGAAATCGTGCGGACCTACCGGCAGACCGACGGCGCCGAAGAGATCATCCTCTGTGAGGACGTCTTGCTTGTGGTCACCGGCTCGCCGACGGCCGAACACGCGTTAGCCGGTCCCAAGGGAGCATCGCAGGGCCCCTTCCCCAACGAGAAAACGATCGTCGCGATCCGTGCCGCCACCGGCGAGACCTTGTGGAAATGGACCGAACGAGAAGCCGAACCGCTGATGCCGCTCACGCTGGCCGCGGACGGGCCGCGGGTCTTCTTCCAGGCGGGCAAGGGCGTGGTCTGCCTGGATCGCGAGAACGGCAAGGAGATTTGGCACACGTCGCCTAAGGTCGCATCCCGGCCTGAGAAGCAACCCAAGCAACCCCGCAAGCCGGGTAAGAAACCGAAACCGAATCGCGGCCCCGGTTGGTCGGTTGCCACGCTGGTCGTCCACGACGGCGTCGTGCTCGCCACCGGCGGCGGCAGCCTGGAAGCCGTCTCGGCCACCGACGGCAAACCGTTGTGGCAGTGTCCGATCGGGTCCGGATTCCGCTCGCCGCCGGACGTTTTCGTCGTCGCCGGCCTGGTCTGGCTCGGGCCCGGCTTCACCCAAGGACGCGACCTGCACTCGGGCGAAGTGAAGAAGACCAGCACGGCCGCGGCCGACGTCTGGACCACCGGTCATCACCATCGCTGCTACCGCGAGAAGGCCACCGAGCGATACATCCTCACCGGCAAACGCGGCATCGAATTCCTCGACCTGGAGGCCGGCGACCACACCCGCAACAACTGGATCCGCGGCACGTGCCAATACGGCATCATGCCCTCGGGCGGCCTGATCTACGCCCCGTCACACGCCTGCGGCTGCCTCATGGAAGCCAAGCTCTACGGCTTCTGGGCCCTGGCAGCGGCGAGGGGAGAGCGGCGAGGGGTGAGGGGCGAGGGGGAAGAAACAGTCGGTCGTCTGCAACGCGGCCCCGCCTTCGGGCAAATCCCAAATCCCAAATCCCAAATCCCAAATCC
>JABMRB010001339.1 GCA_013202865.1 Candidatus Nealsoniibacteriota bacterium
GCCTTCTTCTTGGTAGCCTTCTTCTTCTTCGCTACCTTCTTCTTCGCCTTCTTCTTGGCGACCTTCTTCTTGGCTGCCTTTTTCTTCTTGGCCACCGCACGTCCTCCTAACTAGCGTGTTGGGCGACTCCCTTGCCGAGCCCGGGCTGGGGCCGAGACTCGACAGGCATGTCGCCGCAGAAACAAGACAACGAACTCAAGGCATTTCGTCGGCAGCACTACAGGTGCCGCAACAAGCCTTCGTCCGTTTCCATTCTCTCGGGAACTCCATTTCTATGCCAGTAACCACAAGCCTACAGAGCCATCGCGAGACCCGATTTTCTACGATCGTACCTATTCTCAAAACCATTGCAAGTACAATTTGGCGAACGGCGCGGAATTTTTTGCGTCGTGCGGACGATTCACACGACGGAATCGTAAGATTCACTCGCGTTGAGACGCCCGCCGATGGCCTTCATCACGGCTTGCCGAAACACGCAACGCGACGACTTGCCTCGCGCTGAAAGCGCAGTCGCAACTCTGCTGTGCGCACCCGTCGCGGTGGACAAAATCACGCGGGCCGACGTGTTGGTTGTCCGTTTGTTGCATGCTTCTCGTGCCGTTGCAACGAACCGCACGGCGACGATGTGCCGAGAGCGCCTTCGGCAGCGATTTACTCTTGCGCCAACGTGCGTGGCCCCGACGGCGACGTCGTGCGACACGATCGCAACTCGTTGTGACACAAAGGGTTATGCGTTTTGCATATTGCCATGAGCGTCTACCCGCCTCCCGCCACAACCATGCGAAAATCGAACGACTCGCGGCGGAAATCGTCGCTGCCAGAGGAGACACGCAACCAATTTGCACCGGCTTGTTCCCGTCGAAATCCGCGCAATAACTAGTTGGGAGTTACTCCGCGCGTTCTCATTGATCAACGCGTCCGCGAGAGTCAATGCGGCTCGTTTGCATCTCTTGTAGACCTCGCTCAGAGCGCCGCTTAAGGCAATGTTCCACCGCGCTTCGACGACCTGCATTGCCGTCTCGTTTGATGTTCCTTCATCCTGAAAAAAACTTTCCCCAACGGCAATTTTTTTTAGTTTTGTACCCCGCAACGGGACTCTCGCGCCGTTTTTGGCCAAATCATAACGTCACTGACCGCAACCGCGCAGCAACGATGAACGATCGTTCGGTTGCACGATACGAAAAGAAACACGACCGCTCGATGGCAATGACGACGGCACGCGTCATCGCGCCGAAAGCGAAGCGTTGTCGGCAAGTCGAGTGACTACAACAGCCCGCGCAGGAAAGCCACGCTGTCGCGGATGTTCTCGTCAACACCGCTACATTCGATAGAAATTGCGCCGTTCCAGTCGGTTTCCTTGAGAAACTCGATGCAGTTCTTGATGTTTTCGGCGTTCACACCGCCGCCGATGGGTACTTCGCTGGTGGCGATGCCGGTTTCTTCGCCGCGGACGGCCGCCGCCAGACCCTCGCTGACGTCCTTGATATGGGCGTGAGTCAGGTACTTGCGGAACCGTTTGACGTATGCGACCGGGTCCAGCCCTGCAATGAACGCGTTGCCCGTGTCCATGTTGAAACGCAGGTGCTCCGACTCGAAATACTCGAACAGCCGCTCCATGAAATCGCCGTCGCTCGTGTAGGGGCCGTGGGGCTCGACGTTGATAATCACGTCGTAATCTTCGGCCCAGGGCAGGCACTGACGGTAGTTGTCGCAGGTGATCCGGAAGACGTCCTCGCGGGAGAATCCTTCGATCTCGAACGCTCCGTCGACCGTATCGACCATCGGGCATCCCAGTTCGGCGGCAAAACGGATCGACTGCTGGACGTATTGCACGCCGAACGTCGACCCGTCGGGCCCCATCAGCGGGTAGGAGCCGTCGATCTGCGAGACCTTCAAGTCCATTTCATCGAGATACCGCCGCAGCGCCCGGGGGTTCGACTGCAACGAGATGGCCGGATCGTATCCCATGGCCTGAAGGAAGTTCTGCCCATGGATCACGGCGAACTCGACGTGCTGAAGCTGATACTTCACGGCCGATTCGCAGGCGGTCTGGAAGCTGCCGCTTAAGGTTCGCCAGTTGTCGGTGTGCATGCCTAGTTCGATCATGGCTATTCTCCTCTAGGGATATCGAGTTCGTGAAACCTATTTGCACGAGAACAGCAATACCGTAGTGCGAATGCCCGGCGCCCGCAAGCCCCTCGAATACCGGACGGCGATGCGATATAATCCACGGACAGACTGCTACCCCTACGCTTTGCCCGGAAATCACACCATGCCCGACTTCAATAACTTCAAGAAAGCCGTCCTCTGCCAAGGCGAGCCCGCGCGAGTGCCGCAATTCGACGGCACCGTGGCCGAGGTCATCAAAACCCAACTGCTGGGCAAGCCGATGGCCGGGTTGGAGGAGGAGGTCGAGTTCTGCATGAAGGCCGGCTACGACTTCGTGCCGCTGACGCTCGGGTTTCGCCAGACGATCCGTGGCGAACGCGACGGCATCATGGGCGCCGCCCAAACCGACACGCGATTGCTGAAACCGGCCGAGGCACAATACAACCCCTTCCAGCAGGGCAAGAGCAAGCGGATGTGGGCCGAGGAAGGTACCGGGGTTATCAGCGACCAGGCCTCGTTCGACAACTTTGACTGGCCCGATCCGGATACCGCCTACCCCTACGACTCGCTCGAGCAACTCAATCGGCTACTACCCGACGGCGCCAAGGCGGTGGTCAACGTCGGCTACATCTTCATGGCCCCTTGGATGCTGATGGGGCTGGAAGACTTCTGCATGGCGCTGGCCGCCGGCGATCCGTTGGTCGCCGCGGTGATCGACCGGGTCGGCCGGATCCAGCAACGGGTGGCCGAGAACGTGATGCAGTTCGACTGCGTCGGCGCGATTCGCATGCCCGACGACCTGGGCCATA
>JABMRB010001340.1 GCA_013202865.1 Candidatus Nealsoniibacteriota bacterium
ATATTAAAGACCTTCACAGGGTCTCCCAGTTCGCTGTTGTCGCCCGGAGAATGGTGACGGTACTGAATGTCCTGGAACCAGAGGGCAAAGGCCTTGTCCGCATCCGTCATGCCCGGCGAGACGGCCGAGGAGACGATCTCCTTGACGCTGCGAAAGTTGTTGCGGCCATTGGAGAGCCACGGGTTGATGATGTCGGTGTCGCCAACATTTTCCATGCGAACCGATCGGTTGGATTCCCAGGTCTGGAGCAAGGCCCCTTCCCTGGCAATCCCACAGCCCATAGGCGCCCGGCAATTGCGGCCATCCATCGTGCCGCTTTGGAGGACTGTGTACTTGCGTGTCGTCGCAGTCGAAGCGGTGATCTCCTCGACGTGCGACTTGGCGACATCGGTCGGGTGTGTGTTAGTGGACCAAGGGTGCAACGCAGCGTCGGTAACGACCGCACTTGCGCGATATGGAGCATCTGCAAGAGCAGCCAAAGCGGCAAGCAGGGTCCACGTGAATACGGGGGTCCTCATAATTATTCCTCAACAACAATCAGTCGCGGTGTGTCAATGGTCGCCAAGTCAATGGTCAGGGATTTCGTCGAACGATCTCGTACCTGTATTCTTACTGAACTGTCCGTCAGGGGGTCGTAGCAGGAGACCTTGCAACTGTTGCCATCGACAGGATAAATCTTCACCCGATACATCTCATCTTTGAGGTCTTCGATTGAGTAGGTGGGTGAGACAACGTAGTAGGCGAAGACGAACTTGTGCTCGTTAACTTGAAAGGGGAGGAGTGCGAAAAGGTCGCGGAAGTAGAGTGGGCGTTTGCCCGCCGGCATTTCAAAGACCTTTCGTTCGGGACCGAGCTTATCGACCTCGACGTCAAAGGCTCTCGGATGAGGTATGGGCACGGCTCCGTCAAAGGCGCGGACAGTCCTGCGCAGCGATTGCAGGGCCGGAGAAAGCCACTGGTCGAGTTCGCTGTCAGGCGGAAGCTGCCGGAGTTGACTCGCCTTGGAAAGGCTGATGGCCATGCCGTGATCGTGCTCTTCGGGGCCGGCCTGGAAGATTGTTATCCGCGTCAGTCCCTTGTTGAGCCAGAACAAAACAGCACGGACGAGGAACTTCTGCTTCAAACGCAGCGATGCGTCATCGCCGGTAACGCCTGCCTCGGCGGGCACAATGCCGTGCTCGGTAATGTAATGGTGGAATGTCTCGGTGCCCGCCGGCTTGACCGTCAGTCGTTTGTCGGGGCGCAGATGATGCATCAACGACTCGCACTGAATGAAGGTATGAGCCCAGCCCTCAGCCATCACCGTCTGATAGTCCGGACAGTGCTGCTCGAGACAGCGCTGCGGCTCATTTTTGCCTTGCTCGCTTTCGGGCAGCTTCCGCCAACCGGTGCCGTATGGATGATACGACTGGCCATCGATACCGGGCGGCAAATTCGAGATGGGGCAGTGGAAGAAGGTAGTGTTCGAGAAACCCCAAATAACACGAACATCAGGAAACTCCTTCTTGACCATACGCACAGTTCGATTGGCAACTTCCCAGGCGTGGCCGCCCGGATTCAGGAAGTCCTTATCATATTTCACACGGCCAGGCCAGTAGCTGTTGATGCCGTCGCCGCCGAAGAAGTATGAGCCGAAAGAAAGCTCGTTCCATATCTCAATCTCGATCTTCACACCCTCCTGCATTGCGACGCGGCAAACGCTACGGGCATAATCGACCCATCCGCCAGCCGTGTGCTCGAATTCAGGGGTCCCGACGGGGTGTAGGGGCAGATAGTAAAGATCAACGCAATTGAGCCGCTCACCCTTCTTGAGGGCCTTGGGTAGCGGTTTGGAAAGCTTGACTGCTTTTCGCACGTTGTCAACCGCTGTAAAGAGCACTTCTCCGGCCCAGTATTGTGTCAGCCCGGCGGTGCCGCTGTGCACCGGTCGCAGGGCCTCGACAGAATTGAGAAGAAGCTCGGTTGAGCCTTCCGGGGCATCCGCCATGACCGTGCGGTCGAACGATTTGAGCTTACATGGCACGCCGTGGTGCGCATTGAGCAGGATTATGGGTGTTATTCCGAGCTTCTTGCAGGCCTGCAGCACTTCGCGGTAGCGATCTTCGGATTGCTTGGCCAAGGAGCCGATATCCGGATCGTATGTACCGAAGGGCTGCTCCCAGCGGATGCACCGAATGCCCGCTTTGGCCAACAATGCCAATTGGACCTCGAGATTGCCGCCGTGATGATGATAGCATATCCCGATTCCTTCGAGCAGGTCAACCGCAGGCTTGGTCTCCAGGAAGCCACGCCATGGCTGCTTGACATGGCTGTGCTTCGGCCATGGAACATCCAACAGGCTCGGATCAATATAAGGACGAACGGGCAGAATCTTCTCGTTCTCTCGATCATTTGCCTTAGCATCACAAAGGACTATATGCGAGAGAACAATCGCCGCCGCCGCACAGGCCGCAATTCTGACAAGTAACCTTTTCATGTTCGTTACACTCCTCTTATTGTGTGTTTCCTGTACGTATTTCCACGGCAGCAGGACGTCCGCCGGTAACCATTACACGGTGAACCCGCACATCGGTCACATCCTTACGTGTCTCAGACGGGAGCCAAACGCGGGCTTTCCGTATCGGGGTGAGATGCTTGAGAATTGTCGCATCGTTCACACCTCCGCGGTCGTCGAGCGGGCCAGCGCCGGATTTCGATTTTGCAGGGTCCGGACTGTCACCGACATTGGCCAGGAATTCGAAGCCCTTGGGCACCGCCTCCCTGTTACTCGTATTGATGTTACAGCCTACCAATCCGCCGCGTGCCGGAGGCTTGGCCAGGTTGCGCCATACGGTGTCGGCACTGGTGCCGGGTAGGTGCACCCAAAATTGATTATTGAGCGCCAGTATACTCGCATCGCTGCCGTCTCCGCGCAACTCGAAGCGGCATGTCTCTTTCGTCTCGACGGGCATCAGCATACAGGTGGCAAGCGTGAACAAGCCGCGGAAGTTGTCCGC
>JABMRB010001341.1 GCA_013202865.1 Candidatus Nealsoniibacteriota bacterium
CCCGACGTTTACGTCGGGTGTTGTGGGCCACGGCGCCCGCGCGGCTGCCCCGCACGCCCAGCCGCGTCGCGGCTGGGCGTGCGGGGCAGCGTGGGAAGAAGTTAGCGATCGGCCTACTGCCACCCGTGCTAAAGCACGGGCCTAATACCGCTTCGCGGGAAAGGGGCGTAAACGCCCCTGACAGCCCTGCGGGACGTGCCCCCAAAATCCGTGACGCGGGTGGCAGCGATGATTTCGCGCAGCGCGGTTGGCCACTTCCTTCGGCCCATTCGCGAAATCGTCGGTGTGACGCAGTCAAAAGAGGTCGGGTGGAAATGCGGCCGCTCCTGTGACTGGCAATGAAGTTCGGCCCGATACTACGAGCAGCGGAAGTCCCTCGGGGTGCCGCTGGGTTCGGTATATTGATAGAATCGGATCATCTTGTTGCTGCGCAACCCCGACGATTTTGCGAGTCAGTCGAATAGTATGGCAGAGTCGTCTGCGCAAAAATCGTCGGTGCCACCCAGAACGGCTGGGCCACCCGCGAACAAGTTTCGCCAGTATGTGTCATGTACGAATACACTACACTCTCTTTTCACGCATGGATGGACAAGCAATGTCAAGTTCACATGACGAGCGAATCTGCTTACCCGATTCGCTCGTTGACACCCTCAATGAGCACGATTCGTCGCCAGACGACTTTGACGAGGCTGACCCCAGCTTCGCGATCGAGCATCAGGCCAAGACATGCGAGGACCTAACAGACGACCATCGCAAGGCCCTTTTTGCTGAAGTGGCCGCTCTGCAGGTGGACTTGCTGTTTGGCCAGCAGCGAAGTCATTGGCAAACTCGATTCTGCCCGATTCTTGAGAGCATTGCTGAAGACGGAAGTCGACGATGCTGTCCAGACATAACCCAGATCGATGATTCGGCAGTCGAGTATTTGGAGCGGCGTGCTTCTGAATCCAAGCATCCCGTCCTGCGAGCGCGGTATGCAGATTTTCTGTGGGACATTACAAAGGTCGCGACCGGCAACAGGCCGTCGATTGACTTGGCCCGGCAAGCCATCGACTCATACGTGGAATGCGGCACCCGCTTTCCCAACTCAGATCAAACATCGGAGAGACTCTGTCGTGCACTGGAATTAGCTCTTTCCGTGCGTGACGACATCCGATCGTCGCAGGTGATCGACACGATGCTCGGCATCCTCGATCGGACCGAGTTCCCCGGTTCGCAAGTGCTCTGGCTGTTCGACACACTAACCGAGCAGCGAGGTGTTTCGCTGTCGCCAGATCAGGAGAAGAAACTCGTCGACACGTTGGAGGCGGAGCTTGCGCGTATTTGCAGTTCCGAAAACGCCGTGGGGATCGTTGCCAAAGACCCCGCCGTTTGCCTCGCACGGCACTACAAGCGTGCAGGGAAACCTGACGAAGCAAAGCGAGTCATTCGTACTTATGGTACTGCTCTGGCAAGTTTCGCAATGAAGGCGGATGGTTTGCTTGCAATGGCATGGCTGCAGGACGCCTACGCCACCTACGTCCAATTCGGCATGAAGGATGAGGCCGAATCACTCCAACTTGCTGCGAAAGACAAGGGCAAGGATGCAGAAGACCAAATGGTCCGTCATTCGTTCTCTGTTGAGATTCCTGCGGACGAAATCGAACGCGTTCTCGACGATTTGACGGCGGGTGATTTGGAATCGACGCTCTCACGGATTTCCATCAATTTTTGCCCCCGCATCAATGAACTCCAAGAGCAGCTTGATGACCTCAAGAAGAACGCCAAGCTCCTATCGATGGTCTCGCAGTCAACATTGGACAATCAGCAAGTCACGGCCCGTGTCGGATCTGTCGACGACGACCCGGAAGGTCGCCTGATGCTTCAAATGGGGCAGAACTTGCAGTTCATGGCGGGCATACTCGCCCATGCGATTGATCGAATGCGTTCCAAGTACGACTTTTCAGCCGAATCCATGCGGTTGTTCTTGTCGCAGTCGATCTTGTTCGATGAAGCTCGCATGCCACTTTTTGAGCACGGGATTAACGCGTATCTCGCCGACGACCAGATCACGGCAATTCACGTACTGGTTCCGCAAATTGAAAATTCGCTTCGGAGGCTACTCCCTGTCCTTGAAATACCCACGAACAAGCATCGCCGTTCCGACACTGGAGTAATGGTTGAGAAGAGTCTTAACAATATCCTTGAGAGTGAAGCGGCCGTTACACAGTTCTTTGGCGAAGACTTCGTTCTTTATCTGCGCATGTTTCTTTGCGATCCGCGGGGCCAAAACGTGCGGAACAAGTTGGCGCACGGGTTGATGCAACCGGAGCAGTTCCATCGCGGAATCAGTGACCGACTCTTGCACATCATGTGGTCGCTTGCGTTCGAGAAAGAGAGCAATGTAACGATGGAAGTGGGAGATTGGACGCAGAAGACCACTGAATGAAGAGGGGAGATGACAGCAATGTGTGACCAGTCTGCCACGATACTCGACCATATCGACGAGATCATTGTGCCCGGCAAAGTATTCGACGAACCTGCCAATGAGTATTGGATGTTGTCTTACTTGTGGCATGGAATGGAGTTGCTCAATATGGAGACTGCCAAGCGCCAGGACGAGCATCAGCGCCGGGTGAATCCTGGGGGAAAGGATGTGATGGTCAGTTTCGGTAATGATCCAGACTGCAAGCAAATGCCGCTGCTCACGTGTTTTTTTCATTGGTACGCCGTGTCTGCCTGCAACTACGTGAAAACCATTGGTGCGATTGCGTACCGTCAGGACAATACTCGCCCCAAGCCTGGGAAATACGTCAAGAACGTGATACCCGAAGTGTTGGCCTTCCGAAACAAGATTGCCGCCCATTTCTCTTGGTCAATGGAGGATGGCAGGGATAACGATGCAGAGCGATTGGCCAGTGTGCTTCCGCCACTATCGTTCGATGGTGGTGTATTTTGCGTTGGAGCATGGCAGGTTGGGATTTCCCGAGGCGGCAAGGCAAGCAATTCAGCGGCAATTAGCCCTTGGAGCCTCACGAAGGTGCACGAAAAGTTGTGCGAGAGGTATCGGCCGCAGCCAGTTCCGGGGAGTTAAGATACCATGAAGGAGTAGAGGGTCTCCAAGAAACGTAAACTTGCCGATTGTACGAAACGCGGGTGGCCCGTCGGGGACAACGGGGGGACAACCGGGGCGGGACAACGGCGGGACAACGGCGGGACAACGGGGTCTACAACGGGGTCACAACGGGGGCAGGCTTTCACTTTACACTTTAGGAACCGGGTACCGCCGATCATTTGCCAATCGCATGCCGGTTCGATGAGGCCCTCGTGGACCGGGGGTCGATGGTCCTCCCGTTGCTCCGCAACACCGACGATTTTGCGAAATAGCTGAAGGAAGTGGCAACGCCCACCGCGCAAAATCATCGCTGCCACCCGCGCTTTAGCTTTGAGCCATGAGCTTTGAGCCATGAGCTATGAGTAATGGGCTTTCTCACTGCTCACTGCTCATAGCTCACTGCTCATAGCCAAATCGGGGCAATCCCTGTACGACTTCTCAGTCGCGGATCTCGATCTCTTTGAACGTCACGTGCATGACGCAACCGGAGTGCATTTGTAGGGCTAGATAGCCTTCGCCACGACCGGGGTCTTTTTTTAGCTCGGCCGTCTTGGTGCCGTTGACGTGTACGGTTACGTTGCCGCCGCGGGCGTCGATGAGCATCTCGTTCCAGTCGTCGGTCTTGGTGAATTTCTTCTCCTGTTCGACGGTCGGCTTCTCGATCCAGGCTCGGCCGTAGCTCTCGTAGATCCCGCCCGTGCCGCTGCCGGGCAGACCGACTTGGATTTGCAGCCCATGGGCCTGATCGGGGTCCTTGAGGATGGTTCGGATGTAGAACCCGCTGTCGCCCGACGCGCATTTGAACTTCAGCCGGATGGTGCAATCGCGATAGGTCTTGTCGCTGACCAGCAGGCCGTAGAGTTTTTCGTTGTTAGCCCGACCGACGAACGCCCCGTCCTCGACGGTCCATTGGCCGTCGCCGATGGTGTGCCAACCGTCGAGTGTTTTTCCGTCCATCAACGGCTTCCATGCCGCGGGCTTTTCTTCAGCGGCCATGGCCGTCAGACCGACACCAAGTACGAGAACGAAACCGACAACAGCAATTCTGCGACAACGCATGGGAGGCCCTCCACAAAAGGTGTTACGATACGCAGCGCACACGCGCGGCGTGGGGTTAAGCATCACCTACGATGATACCCGATCCGCCGACCGTTTGGAATGCGGGGCCGGGCGGCCGCAGAGGTAGGGTGGGTCGAGCGCAGCGAGCCCCACCATTGCCTGCACCGTAGAACGGAACTTGTTCCGTTTGCAGGATAA
>JABMRB010001342.1 GCA_013202865.1 Candidatus Nealsoniibacteriota bacterium
CCAAATCCCAAATCCCAAATCCCAAATCTGAAATCCCCTACCCTGCGTCGGAGATCATCGCAACCGAATCGATCGCCGTGTCGCGCGTGATCTCGTTGTAGCTGAGCACGACAAGCTGTGGCAGGTGGGGCGCGGTCAACTGTTTCAATGCGGCGCGGATCTGCGGGCTAACCAATACGACGGGCGAACTATTGGCCGTGACCAACTTCTCGATCTCGGCGGAGATCAGTCGGCAGGTCGTCTCCGCGGCTTGCGGCGACATCCGGATGAACAGTCCATGCTCGTTGTGGTCGAACCCGGCACGAATTCGGTCTTCCAAGGCCGGGTCGAGTGTGACGACCTTCAGCCGGTTCTCTTTGTCGCGATACTTGGTGCAAATCGTCCGGGCAAGCCGGTGACGCACGTATTCGGTCAGCAGGATCGGATCCTTGGTCCGCGAGCCGTAGTCGCCGAGCGTTTCCAGGATGGCACCCAACTGGCGAATGGGCACGCCTTCGCGAAGCAGCATCTGCAAGATCTGCTGCACCTCGGCCAGTTTCATCACGTTGGGAATCAGTTCGTCGACCACGGCCGGGGAGGTCTGACGCAACTCGTCGATCAAATGTTTCGCAGCGTCGCGGGTGAGGATTTCGTCGGCGTGCAGCCGGACCGTCTCCGTCAGGTGCGTGGCGATCACACTGCCCGGCTCGACCACGGTGTAGCCGTACATCTCGGCCTGATCGCGGGAGCCACCCTCGATCCAAACGGCCGGCGTGCCGAAGGCCGGGTCCTTCGTGGCAATACCCCCGACCTTGCCGGTCGTCACACCCGAGTCGATCGCCAGGAACATGTCCGGATGCGCCATGTCCTCGGCCACGGTCATGTCGGCAACCTTAATGCGATACTGGTTCTGGTCGAGGCGCATATTGTCGCGAATGCGGACCTTAGGCAGAATGATACCAATGTCGGAGGCCACGTTCTGACGAACGTGTTGGATCCGTTCGAGCAGATCGCCGCCACGCCGCGGATCGGCCAGCCGGATCAATCCCACACCGACCTCCACCTCCATCGGATCGATGGCCAGATAGTCTTCGATCCGCTCCTCGGCCGGCTTGGTGGCTTCAGCCTGCTTCTTTGCATCGGCGGAGACCTGGACCTTGGTCGCCTGTCGCGAAATGTTCACCGCGATCAGGAAGCAGCCGCCGCCGAGCAACAACAGGGGGATTGTCGGCAGTTTGGTGAAGATCAATACGCCCAAGAAGCCGGCCGCCACGATCAACGCCTGTGGCCGGGAGAAGAGTTGGTGGAGCAATTCACGAGGCAGGTTTGCCTGCTTGCTACTACGGGTGACCAACAGAGCGGCGGCCAACGAGATCAGAAACGCCGGGATCTGACTGGCCAGACCGTCGCCGATCGTCAGCGTCGTGAACACCTCGGCCGCCCGGCCGATCGGCATCGTCGGCGGCTGGAGAGTACCGATCACTAGCCCGCCGACGATGTTGATTAGCGTAATTACAATACCGGCCACGGCGTCGCCGCGGACGAACTTACTGGCACCGTCCATCGCCCCGAAAAAGTCGGCCTGGGAGGTAATCTCCTCGCGACGCTGCTGGGCCTCCCGCTCGTCGATGATGCCGGCGTTCAGATCGGCGTCGATGGCCATCTGGCGGCCGGGCATGCCGTCCAACGCGAATCGGGCGGCCACTTCACTGATCCGCGTCGCTCCCTTGGTGATCACCACAAACTGGATCAGCACGATGATCGAGAAGATAATCAGCCCGACCACGATGCTCCCACTGGCTACCGTTTCGCCAAACGTCTTGATCACCCCGCCGGCGGCTTCCAGCTCGTACTGCTTCGCTTGCGTCAGAATCAATCGTGTCGTGGCCACGTTCAACACTAGCCGAAACAACGTGGTGGCCAGCAACAGCGACGGAAAAACGCTGAACTCCAACGGCGTGCGGACGTAGATCGTCGTCAGAAGCATGATGACCGCGATCGTGATATTGCCCGCCAGCAATATGTTCATCAGAGCGGCCGGCAACGGAACGATGATCACCAGAATACTGGCAATCATAGCAACCGGCAGGGCCAGTTCCTGAAGTCGGCCCGACACGCCGCCCGACGCGTCCGCCTGCGATGGTGGTCCAGAAGCCATCCGTGTCTCCGGACGCAATACTTGCGGTGTTGGGATAAGGGTAGAAGAAGAGCGAAGGAAAGTACCGAAAACAGCCGTGAATGTCCAGGTCGGTTTGCCTCGTTGGTTGACGGAAACGGCTGCCAAACTACCGTGTTTAACACGAAACCAAGTCCATACCCCTTCAACCCTTCTGTGCCGATGCCGAATCTGCTACGATGAAGCTTGACGCAGGGGGTGTAGGAGGCATAGGCACCCTGGGGGTTCTGTGCGTCGCGGAGTTTCCGGCGCTCGCGTCGGCGTTTATCACAGAGGTTCGTAGTGGCCCGATTTATCGGGTCCGGGTTACCAAGACCGCATGAATGCGGTCACTACAAGCCAGTTCCACCGACGGATCCCCAGGCGATGACGACAACCGCATCGAAACAGCAACCTTCCACCCAATTGGGGGGAAGCCGAGACCGGCTTATGGATTTCCGGGTCTGGGATGGGATGAATTTCAGCGGCTGGCTCCGCATGATGTCGCGAAACCGCTTTGCCGTCTCTCCCAGCCGGGTGGCGATGTCGCTGATCGTTGGTGCGCTCGGGCCGATGCATGCGTCGCTCTGGGCGCTGCAGAAGCTGCTCTACGGCCGGAAAATCGAGCAGACCGAGATCCGAGAGCATCCGATCTTCATCCTCGGCCACTGGCGCTCCGGCACGACCTATCTGCACGAACTGCTGGTGACCGACTCGCGACACACCTTTGCGAACACCTACAACTGCTTCTCTCCGAACCATTTCCTCGTCTCCAGCGGGACGTTTAAGCGGTGTTTCTCGTTTCTGCTGCCCAAGCTTCGCCCGATGGACAACATGCCGCTGGGGTTCGACCGCCCGCAGGAAGATGAATTCGCCCTGTGCAACATGGGGATCGGTTCGCCCTACCTGACGTTCGCTTTCTCCAACCGCCCGCCGCAGGATCAAGAGTATCTCGACATGGAGGGGTTGTCGCCGGGTGAGTTGGCACGATGGAAACGGGCGTTCCTCTGGTTCCTCAAATGTGTCACGGTGCAGGATCCGAAACGGATCGTGTTGAAGTCGCCGCCGCACACCGGCCGAATCCGCGTGCTGCTGGAACTCTTTCCCGACGCCCGATTCGTACACATCACGCGCGACCCCTACGTGCTGTTTCCCTCAACGGTTAACCTCTTCCGACGGCTTTATCGCCGCGAGGGCTTACAGGTCCCCCGATATGAAGGGCTCGAGGAGCACGTCTTCACCACGCTCAACCGGATGTACGCCGCACTGGACCGGGACCGCCCGTTGGTCGACGACCGCCGCTTCTGCGAAGTGCGGTACGAGGACCTCGTGCAAGACCCGATCGAGCAGATGCGGACGATCTACGACCAACTCGAGCTGGGTGATTTCGACAAGACGCTGCCCGTGCTCAAGCCGTTCGTAGAAAGTCGTTCCGCCTACAAGAAGAACCGCTACGAGATCACCCCCGAGACCCGCGCCGAGATCGCCCGCCGCTGGCGAGGCTACATCGAGCGTTACGGATATTCGTCGGAGGAGGCGGAAGTGTAGAGTCTGCTACGCCGGGCTACGCCGCATTCTGTGGCGGATTGGGGATCTGCTTGCCCTGGAGTTGGTAGACGTAGGCCAGCAGTTCGGCCAC
>JABMRB010000134.1 GCA_013202865.1 Candidatus Nealsoniibacteriota bacterium
GCGACCCCGGGTGTGTTCACCCGGGGCTAAATGGAGCACACCGGGGTGCAGGCAAACCCCACGATGTAGTGGTTCCGTTTCCTGAAAACTGAGCAAACCGCCCCTTGTTGCTCCGCCGATCTTTGTTATATTTACATGTTTGTCGGGCGGTCGCGGTTGGTGGCCCCCGGATGTGTTCCCGGTCGAATCATTCTTCAGGCAACCCTTATGGCAAGACGTCTCCAAGTCAATCGAATCAGCAAGCGGCGGGCCAAAGCGAAGGTCCGCGCTAAGAAGAAAGACCCCACCTTCGTCGACGGACAGCGGCCCAGGCCGATGTACGTCGACTACAAGGACGTCGACCTGCTGAAGAAGCTCACCAATCGTCAGGGCAAGATCATCGGCCGTCGCAAGAACGGCTGCGGGGCCGTCAGCCAGCACGCGGTAACCCAGGCCATCAAGCGGGCCCGCTTCATGGCCCTGATGCCCTACGCCGGCGAGTAACGCCGTCAAGCGAGCCGCCGGGCTTGCCCCGGCGCCGTTTTTTGCGCCGGGACCAACCCGGCGTTGTTGTTTTCTTGGGTCCTAAGGATCAGGTTGTCAGCAATCGGTTATCAGTTTTCAGTCATCAGTTTTCAGATTGCGGTGTTGGGCTTTGTACTCGCGGGATGGTCGATTCGCCCACTCCAATCGGTCCGCGTATGCGCCTGTCGCAATCGTCCGGGATCAACACTGAAAACTGACCACTGACAACTGAAAACTCTCCTCAAGCCGCCTTCCATGCCCGCCGACTACCGCGAAGAAGACTACCGACCCGTCGAAGCCCCCGATTCGACGTACTTCCTATCCGGCACACGCATCGAGATCATTCGCCCACTCTGCGGCCGGCAGCGGCCGCGGCACGTGCTGTTCGATTTCGACGGCACGCTGAGCCTGATCCGCGAAGGCTGGCCGGACGTGATGGTGCCGATGATGGTCGAGGTGCTCCGGGCAACCGGCACCGACGAATCGCCCGAGACGTTGCGCGAGTTGGTCATCGAGTTCGTCATGCAGCTCAACGGCAAGCAGACGATCTACCAGATGATCCGTTTGGCCGAGGAGGTACGCCGCCGCGGCGGCCGGCCGGAGGACCCGCTGGCCTACAAGCAGATCTACCACGAGCGGTTGATGGAGCGGATCGACGGGCGTCGCGACGCGTTGCGTTGCGGTGAGGTTTCCCCGCAGCAGATGCTCGTGCCGCATTCGCTGGAGATTCTCGACGCGTTTCGGCAACGCGGCGTCCAGCTCTACGTCGCCAGCGGCACCGACGAGCGTTACGTGCTCGAAGAGGCCCGGCTGTTGGGGCTCGACGCCTACTTCGGTCGGCACATCTACGGAGCACAGGACGACTATAGAGCCTTCTCCAAGGCCAAGGTGATCGAGCGGATCCTCACGGAGAACAACGTAGACGGGGCCTCGCTGGCCGGCTTTGGCGACGGCTACGTCGAGATCCAGAACATCCGCGCCGTCGGCGGCACGGCCGTCGCGGTGGCCAGCGACGAGTCCGGCCGTAGCGGCAAGGCGGACCCCTGGAAGCGCGACCGCCTGATCGGCGTCGGCGCCCATCTGGTCATCCCCGACTATCGCGACGGGCTCGCACTGCTGGACTATCTTTGGGACAAGTCTTGAGGTTTCTGCCCGAAGCGTACGGGCTCCTTTCTCCCGTCATGGAAATCCCGTAAACTGGCCGTTACGTTGAAATGGTCAGCGAGCCGCCGGGTTTACCCCGGCGCAACCTTGGCGGTGGCGAGCCCCATGGCGCGGGGGCAAGCCCCGCGGCTCGCTTTGTGTTTTGAGAGAGTTATTTGGCCGGAGAAATATGTATGAGCGTTGATCCTAGCATTCAGTACGATTTCCTTGCCCCCCGACAGATCGCCTTCGGCTGGGGACGCCGTCGCGAGGTGGGCTCGCTGGGCCGCACGCTCGGCACCCGGGCGTTTCTGATCTGTGGTTTGCCAATCGATCTGGCCGAGACCGTGATGGGTGAAATCTCGGACTTATTGCAGGCCGAGGACGTCGACCCCTCGCCGCTGGCTACCATCGACCACGAGCCGGAGATAAGCGACGTCGACCACACCGCGGCCTTGATCCGCGAGCGCGACCCGTGCGAGGGCGATTTCCTGCTGGCCGTCGGCGGCGGAGCGGCGATCGATCTGGCGAAGGCGGTCGCTGCGATGGCCCTCAACAAGGAGAGCCCCACGGTCAAGGATTACCTCGAAGGCGTGGGCCGCGGGCTGACGCTCACGGAAGCCCCGCTGCCGATCCTCGCCATGCCCACCACCGCGGGCACCGGGGCCGAGGCAACGAAGAACGCCGTGATCTCGTCGTACGATCCACCCTTCAAGAAGAGCCTTCGCGACAATCGCATGATGCCGCAGATCGCGTTGGTCGATCCGGAACTCTGCGTCACCGCACCGCCGAACGTGACCGCGGCCGGCGGCATGGACGCAATCACGCAACTGATCGAAAGCTGCATTTCTCGCAAGTCCCAGCCGATCCCGCAGGCGTTCGCCTTGCAGGGGTTGCGGCTGGCGGTGCCTGCGATCGTCCACGCGGTCGAAGACGGCACGTCGCGCCGGGCACGCGAGGCCATGTCGCACGCGGCGCTGCTCTCCGGCATGGCGCTGGCTAACTCGGGACTAGGCCTGGCCCACGGCGTGGCGCCGGCGCTGGGGACCCACTGTCGCGTGCCGCACGGTGTGGCGTGTGCCTTGATGTTGCCGACCGCGTTGCGAGTCAACGCCAAGGCCCGGGAAGCCGAACTGGCCGGATTGGCGGCCTATCTGTTCGGGTCCGAAGAGACGTCCTGCCAGACATCGGCCGTCGGCCTGTTGATCGAACGGATCGAGGCGCTTTGCGACCGCGTAGGCGTGCCGCGGCGGCTTTCGCAGGTGGGTGTGAAGCCCGAGCAGATCCCCGCGATTGTCAAGGACTCGCGCGGCAGCAGCATGAGCGGCAATCCGGTGGAACTCTCCGACGACGAGTTGACCAGGCTGCTGGAGGAGTTGCTGTGATTCTCTCGGCCGGCCTGACACCCGCGTGGCAGCAGATTCTCGTCTTCGACGGTTTCCGCTACGGTGAAGTGAACCGGGCGGTCGAAGCCCTGTGGTGCGCCTCGGGCAAGGTCTTCAACGCCGGCATCGCGGCCCATCACCTGGGCGGACCGAGCCTGACGCTGGCGGCAGTCGGCGGTCCGCCGCGGGAGCAGATCGAGCGGGAGTTCGACGCGTTGGAGGTCCCGCGCCGGTTCGTGGTGACCCGTTCGGCCACCCGCGTTTGCACGACGATCCTCGACCGCACCACCGGCGAGATGACCGAACTGGTCGAAAACGGTCGCCCGTTGGCATCGGCCGAACTGGAAACGTTCCGCTCCACTTACGCCGAAGAGGCGGCCCGTGCGGAAGTGGCCGTGCTGATCGGCTCGCTGCCGATCGAAGCACCCGTCTCCCTCTATCGCGAGTTGATGGAGGCAACGCCATGCCCGGCCGTGCTCGACTTCCGCGGCGAAGGGCTGCTTTCGGTGCTGGACTTGAAACCGCTGGTCGTGAAGCCGAACCGCGAGGAGTTGGCGATGACCGTCGGCCGTCCGTTGCGAAGCGACAACGCGTTGCTCGATGCGATGCGGTCGCTCAACGCACGCGGCGCGCGATGGGTCGTCGTCACGGAAGGGGCCGAGCCGGTCCGGGTCACCTCCGCGTCGGCCGCCTATCGCCTGGTTCCCCCGCCGGCCGACGAGCTCGTCAATCCGATCGGCTGCGGCGACTGCATGGCCGCCGGCATCGCCTGGGCCGTACGCGACGGCCGCAAGATGCTCGACGCCGTGAAGTTCGGAATCGCGGCCGCGGGTGAGAATCTCCGCGATCTGCTGCCCGGGAGACTCGATCCACAGAAGGTCGAGCGAAGAGCGAACGACGTGCGCGTCGAGAGTATTTAGCCCCGGGTGAACACACCCGGGGGCGTCCCACGCATCGTCGCAACGCATCGCGCATCCCCGCCGTGAATGCACGGCGGGCTAAATGAAATCCCGCGATTGCGACGCCATCTCGTTCATCCGGTCGGAGAGGTTTTCTAGTTGGGCGACCAGCACGTGAACGATCGCCCCCTGCCGTTGCAGCCGGCCGCGGGCCAATAGCAGCGTGGCCCCGAGTGCCGCCTGACGGTAGCGTTTCCAGACGTTGGGGCGGACGATCAGATTGGCCGTGCCCGTCTCGTCCTCCAGCGTGACGAACGTGATTCCTTTGGCCGTACCGGGCCGCTGGCGGACCAACACGATACCGGCCACGCAGACCGGTTTGCCGTCGGGCCAGGTCTTCAATTGCTCGGCAGGCACTGCCCCGGCCTCTTTCAATCCTGCTCGCAAGAATTTCACCGGATGCGCTCGCAACGATAGCCCCGTAGTCCGGTAGTCGGCCAGCACTTGCTCGGCCGGTGACATTTTGGGGAGTGTGGGGTGCGTGCAACGCACCGATTCCTTGTTGCTGTCCGGTCGGTGCGTTTCACGCACCCTACTGAACAACGGCAACTCCTTTTGGTCTTGGTCGAGCGCGTGCCACAACGCCTCGCGGCGGTCGAGTTCCACGGAGGCGAACACGCCCGCCTTGGCCAATCGAGACAGCACCGCGCGGCCCAAGCCCGTGCGTTGGGCAATATCCTCCATCGAGCGAAACGGCACTTCACCCCGTGCCGCCACAATCCGCCCCATGTCCGCCGCGGCCATCCCCCGGAGCATACGGAGTCCCAGGCGCAGCGAGGGGTGAGTGGTGAGTGGGGAGTGAGGAGTGGGGAGTGTAGAGGAGGAGGGGGCCTCGAGCGTGCAATCTTCCTCGCTGTAATTCACATCCACCGGCAGCACTTCCACCCCATGACCGCGGGCGTCGCGGACCAACTGGGCCGGGGCGTAGAACCCCATCGGCTGGCTGTTCAACAACGCACACGCAAAGGCTGCCGGGTAGTGGTACTTCAACCAGGCCGACACGTAGACCAACAACGCGAAACTGGCCGCGTGCGACTCGGGGAATCCGTAATCGCCGAACCCGCGGATCTGCGTAAACACGGCCTCGGCGTACTGCGGCGAGAAGCCCTTGTCCCGCATCCCGCGGATCAGTTTGCGGCGAAACTGGTCGATCAACCCCGGCCGCCGCCACGCCCCCATGGCCCGGCGGAGTTGGTCGGCCTCGCCGGGTGTGAACCCGGCCGCCACCACCGCCAGCCGCATCGCCTGCTCCTGAAACAGCGGCACGCCGAGCGTCTTCCCCAGCACGCGGCGAATCGCCTCGTTGGGATACGTCACCTGTTCCTGTCCGTTGCGCCGTCGCAGGTACGGATGCACCATGTTGCCCTGGATCGGTCCCGGACGCACGATCGCAACCTCGATCACCAGATCGTAGAAGCACCGCGGCTGCAGCCTCGGCAGCATGCTCATTTGAGCCCGGCTTTCGATCTGGAACACGCCCATCGTATCGGCCCGGCAGATCATCTCATAGACGTCCCGGTCGCGTTGGGGTACGTCGGCCAACGTGAGCTTGCGGCCGTGGTGCTTTTCGATCAGATCGAAACACTTGCGGATCGCCGTCAACATGCCTAGCGACAGGCAATCGACCTTCAGAATCCCCAACTCGTCCAGGTCGTCCTTGTTCCATTGGATCACGGTCCGGTCGGCCATGGCGGCGTTTTCGATCGGCACCAACTCGCTTAGGCGGCCTCGGGTCATCACCATGCCGCCGGTGTGCTGCGAAAGATGTCGCGGGAAACCGACCAACTGCCCGACCAACTCGATCAACTGCCGGCCAACCGCGCTGAGCGGATCGATGCCCGACTCGCGACACCGGCGGTCCAGTTCCGGCTCCTCGTGGAAGTGCTCGAGTTGCTTGGCCAGCCGGCCGAGTTGATCCAGCGGAATCCCCAACGCCTTGCCCACGTCGCGTATGGCCGACCGCGGACGATAGGTGATCACCTCGGCGGTCATGCCGGCCCGGTCGCGGCCGTACTTCTCGTAGAGATATTGCAGCACCTCCTCGCGGCGTTCGTGCTCAAAGTCGACGTCGATGTCCGGGGCCTCGTCTCGCTCGCGGCTAACGAACCGCTCGAATAGCAGGTCGGCCCGCTCCGGATCGACCGACGTGATCCCCAGGCAATAGCAGACCGCCGAATTGGCCGCCGACCCGCGGCCCTGACACAAGATCCCCCGTTGCCGGGCAAATCGCACCAGGTCCCAGACGGTGAGGAAATAGGCCTCGTAGTGCAGTTCCTCGATCAGATCCAACTCGTGTTCGATCAGCCGTTGTACCTTCTCGGGCATGCCGCGAGGATAACGATTCTGTGCC
Source organism: Candidatus Nealsoniibacteriota bacterium (assembly GCA_013202865.1). Lineage (GTDB taxonomy): Bacteria > Planctomycetota > Planctomycetia > Pirellulales > Thermoguttaceae > JABMRB01. Next base: position 6,342 of record JABMRB010000134.1, read on the forward strand.
CCGGAGCGGGTCAACCGCGTGAGATATTCGATCGGCGTCTGTCCCTGCGGGGCCAGTTCCTCGGGATATTCGTAACGAAGTTCATCCAGCGAAAACGTGCAGCGGTCGGCGATCTCCACGGTGCGACGAATCGCCTCGGGCACCTCGGCAAACAGCTCGGCCATGGCCCGGGGCGATTTCAGATGCCGCTGGGCGTTAGAGAAAAGATGATCGCCCGTCGCCGCCACCGTCGTACCGCTACGAATCGCCACCAACACGTCATGCAGCGCCTGCCGCGAGGCCACGTGATAATGCACGTCTCCGGCCGCCACCAACGGCACGCCGAGGCGTCGCGACAAGTCCGTCAACTGCCCCAGCCGACGGCGATCGTCCGGCCCATAGTGCAACTCAGCCAGCAAGTAGCAGCGGTCGCCGAAGACGTCGCGGTAGCGGGAAATAGTGGATGGTGGATGGTGGATAGTGGATGGTGGGGAGTGGGGAGTGGGGAGTGAAGAGTGGGGAGTGACGGCGGCGATCAGGCCCCGGGCATGCTCCGCTACGTCGTCGAACGAAATTCGGCATTCGCCCTTTTCCGCCCGGCGGCGCCCTCGGGTGATTAGCCGGGCCAATCGCCCGTACGCGGCCCGATCGGTCGCCAGCAGTACCACCGGCGGCGCATCGACGGGCGTGATCTCCGCTCCGACCAATAGCTTCACCCCCAGGCCCTTGGCCGCTCCGTGTGCCCGGACCACACCGGCCAGACTGTTGAGATCCATCACCGCAACGGCCGCGTATTCGAGTTCCCCCGCCCGGCGGACCAGTTCGTCCGGATGCGAAGCCCCTTCGAGGAAGGAGAAGTTCGTCTTGGCATGCAGTTCGGCGTAGGGCATGGGGAGGGGATTTGGGATTTGGGATCAAACGCCCACGCACTGCGTGGGGCGGAATACGGGCGAGGCGTCACACGGCGGTATATCTACACGTGTACACCATTTTCCGCCGTCTTGCAAGGCCAGAAAGCGCGGCCCCCTGGCGTGCGTGGAAATCGCCGGAAAGGTCCGTAGACCGGTAACCAACGGGGATCTTGACGGGCTCGACCGGACCGGTATATTGAAGTGTGCTCGTTTGTAGTACCGCCTTTAGGCGGAAGATGTCTTGCCAAGGCGAGCCGAGATACCGCATATTCCGGCTGAAGCCGGTACTACGAACAACCGGGCAAGCCCGACTCGTCGTATTAAGAGGAGACCGAAAATGAAGCGAATCGCCTTGTTTCTGCACGTTATTCTCATTGCAGGCATCCTGACCGCAGCGGCCCATGCCGCGCAGCCTGAGGTCGATAAGCTGGTCTTCGTCAAGCGGTACACTTACGGATCGAGCCATTTCTATACCGACTTTATCGACGGCGTAGATAAGTTCGGCGGGAACCTCTGCCTCCTCGACGTGAAGACGGGCAAGGTTACCGAGTTGCTGCCGGAGATGAAGGAAGGCATCTTCGGCCGGTTCGACCTTTCGTTCGACGCCAAACGGATCGTCTTCGATTGGAAGAAGGCCCCCCGCGAAGGGTTCCGCATCTACGAGATCGGCGTGGACGGCAGCGGATTGCGGCAGTTGACCTTCCGCCCCGACGACGAAGACGCCCGGATCGCGAAGTACGATAACTCGTCTAACGGCGGCACCGCCCGGATGTATTATCACCAGACCGACGACATGCATCCCTGCTACCTGCCCGACGGCGGCATCGTCTTCACTTCCAGCCGTTGCGAGTACGGCACGCTCTGTGACGGCCCCGACCACCTCGCCACGGCCGTGCTGTACCGGATCGACGGCGACGGCCGCAACATGCAGAAGCTAACCAACAGCGCCGTAAGCGAATTCTCGCCCTCGATCATGGAGGACGGTTGGATCCTCTACACGCGTTGGGAATACGTCGACAAGGGGCAACTCGGCATCAAGTGCCTTTGGGCCATGCGCCCCGACGGTACCGGGTCGAAGGAGATCTACGGCAACGACATCCAATTCCCGCCCACCATGTTGCACGGACGTCAGATCCCCGGCCGGAGCAACCTGTTCGTGATGCTCGGCACACCTCACTATCCGCAAAGCGGCATCGGCACTGTGATTCTCGTCGACACGACAAAGAACATCCGCACGCGCGAACCGATGACCTACGTCACGCCACACGTCGACATCCGCCAGGAGGCCGGCTGGAACCATTTGGTCGACGTCACTGGGAGTAACGCTGGCCGCTGGGTCCGCCACACCAACGGCCCGCTCTACATGGACCCCTTTCCGTTGAGCGATTCGGAGTTCCTCGTCGCCTACAACCCGGACAAACGTTGGAACGACCCCCACGCCTACGGGCTGTACGCGATCGACGACTCGGGCCGTCACGAGTTGATCTACAAGGACGAGGATTTCTCCTGCTGGCAGCCGACGCCGTTGCGTCCGCGCAAACGCCCGCCCGTATTACCCGATGCGGCCGATCCCACGTTGGCTGCGAAGAATCTGGCCGTCTGCATGGTGCAGGACGTCTACCGCGGCATGGAGGACGTCGAGCGGGGTGAGGTGAAGTGGATTCGGATCCTCGAGCAGATCCCCCGGCCGTGGGCCTGTCGCCGAACCTGGGAACCGGCGTTAAGCCACACCGGGCTGATCAGCCGCGGCAGCGCCCTGGCCGGCAAGGCGCTTTACGGCGTCGTGCCGGTCCAAGAGGACGGCTCGGCCCATTTCCTCGTCCCGGCCGACCGGAACATCTACTTTGAAGCCCTGGACGAGAACTTCATGGAGATTCAACGCGAGCGGACGTACGTCAACTATCGCCCGGGCGAAACGCGATCGTGCGTCGGCTGCCACGAGACGCCGAACCGGTCGCCCGGCGTCGTCGCCGATCCGCCGTTGGCACTGAACGGGCCGCCGGTGATGCCGCAACCGCAGCCGGGTGACAAGACGGCGGCCCGGCCGCTGCACTATCCCACCGACGTGCAACCGGTGCTCGACCGGCATTGCGTCCGCTGCCATGGCGACGACGACCCGGCCGACGGGCTCGACCTGACCGGCGAGCTAACGACCGCCTTTAGCCGTTCCTACGAGAATATCCTCCGCCGTCGGCTGGTCAAGACGTTCGACGAAGGTTCCGATTGGGGCGGCACGCCATATTCCCCGCCGCGGACGGTCGGCTCGCACGCTTCTCGGCTGATCGAACAGGTCCGCCGTGGCTGCCCGGGCAACGAACGCAAGCTCCCGCTGGCCGACTTTGTCAAGCTGGCCACGTGGGTCGACGCCAATGCCGTCTACTACGGTTCCTACTGGGGCCGGCTGCACATCGAGCACCGCGACCACCCCAACTTCCGTCCGGTCCCGACGCTCCAAGAGGCGTTGAGCACCGTCGCCCCGCTGCCGGACGACCGGCGGTAGACGGACAAGTGTTTTGACGGGATAACAGGATGGACAGGATGTCCGCGGCAAGAAAACAACAACGGCACCGGCGGGGAGTGATGCCGGTGCCGTGTCGTCGCGCGGCCCGTGGGGCACGTATCTAGTGCGCGAGGCTACTTTTGCTGGCTCGCCTTAGCGATCGTTCTGAGGATCGCCTCCTCGACTTCCAGCCGCAGCTTCGCCCCGCGGGCGATCGGCTCGACGATCAGGCGAATATTGTCGTTGCCGGAAGACTCTTCCAGCACAGCCAACGCCTTCTCGGCCGCCTGCTTCTCGGGGCCATCGGCCACCGAGGCGATGAACCGGGCGATCTCCGTGGCGGAAATGGTCAATTCCATCGGGGCGACCTTCTTCGTGCCCTCGGAGGCCTTGATTGCCTGCTTGAGCGTTTTCAAGGCGTCTTTACCGACCGCGCCGTAAACGGCCTGTGGGCCGATCCCGAGCACTGCTTCGACCTTCTCACCGACGAGCTTGACCGCCTTGTCGCGATCGTCGGCGTCCTCGGGAATCGGAATCGAGAGCACGTGGAAGTCGATGTCCTTGTACGAATCGGCGTTGGTGGTGAGCATCTTCTTAACCATCTCGGGATGCTCCTTGCGGATCGCCTTGACGGCCAGGGCGAGTGCGCTCTCCAACTTCGGGCCGTCGGCCACGAAGCGGCCGCCCAGTATCGTGGCGGCGTCCGGCTTGAGCATCACGGCAAAGGCGCCGTCGGCCCGGCCGGTGGCGATCGTCTCCTCGGTAACGTCCAACAGACCGCCGACGATCTTCTTAATAGCCTCGGCCTTCTCTCCCGACTCCTTGGCGTCGATGCCCTTGAACGCCTGGGTACGGATAACGTCGAACACGTTACCGACATCGTCGGCGTTAATCTTCTGGGGGCATTGGAGGGTGCAGTTGCCGGTGACGGCAGCCCCGGGCAGTAGGAACCCGGCGAAGGAGGTCTTAGGATCGGGGGTCTTGGCTAGTGCCTTGGCGATGCTGCTGCCGGGCAGGGCTGTGGCGCTGATCTCGAGCAGGGTTTTCTTGGCCTTGCCGTCGATCGACCAGCCAAGCGTCACCTGTTCGATCTCGTTGACGGCCGACGTAAGACACTTGAGAGCCCGATCGGTGACCATCTTCCGCACGGCGTACATCTGGTCGTCTTCACCGTCGCGTTGCGGGGCCTGTTTCTCGGCCTCGCTCTTGAGGCCGTCGATCGCCGCTTGACGCTGCTTGGCCGGGATGTTGCAGACGTTCATCCGAACGGCCAGATCGTAGTCCTTGGCCAACCTGGCCAGCAGCTTGCCGGGCGCCTTAGGTGCATCGGCCAGTGCCTCGCGGCTGTCGCAGATCACAGCCCAGTTGCCCTGCTTCTGAACGAACAGCGGCTTCTCGGGGGTGGGGAACTCGTAGACGCCGCCATCGTGCGTCTTCATCTCCGAGGCAAACGGCTTGACCACGGCAATGAGCTTGCCCATGTCGGTCACCGGCACAAAGGCGTAGCCGCCGGGCTGCTCGCCGTCGAGGTGTACGACGACGCCCAGGGGCCTCTTCTTGTCCAACCCCGCCAGGCCTTGGTTGGCGGTGAACAGGTTCAGGATCGCCTCGAATTGCGCGACGACGTTGGCCCGTCCGGCCAACTCGCCAATCATGTTGACGTCGCCCTTGATCTCGTCATAGCCCGAGATACTCACGACCGCCAGCGGTTTCTTCGCGTCGGGCGAATCGGCCCGGGCCGCGGTGGCGCCCATCAGGCCTAGCAGTAAAGCAACAATCAACGTTGACAACAGAGTCTTTTTCACGACTCACTCTCCTTCAAAAAGAACAAGGAATCTATCGTTCGGACACCGGGTCGAAAGCCGCGGCGTCCGGGCGGGCGGTTCGCCACCCACCGAATGTACGTGTGTATGTAAAAACCTCAGCGGTAATTCCTGTACGACTTCTACGGACCGAACTGCGGCAATTGGTCGATCAACAACCGGGTGGCGGTGCGGGCGTCCTCGTCGAGGTAACCCCAGCGCTGTGCCGTCATCGTCGTAGCGACCAACGAATCCAGGTCGCGGGCCTTCTCGGCCAAAGGGGGCCACCCGACCAGCGGATCGACGGCGTCGGGCGTCGTCGCCGGTTCGTCGTTTGTATTCTCGACGATCACCGGCGTCGGCAGCCCGGACCCCGGCGGCTGCCACTGGGTTACACACCAGGCCGCCAACAAGAGGACCACGATGGTTACCGCCGTCGCGACCGCCTGCGACCGGCGGCGTTCGCCTTGCATCGCGTCGGACAACGGCGTCGGGCGAGCTTCGCTCTGCCGCACGGCCCGGCAGATCCGCTCGTGCAACTTCTCGGAAAACTCCGGTCGCGAGGCGTCGGCTTCCACCTTCAGCGCGGCGGCCAGCCACTCTTCGCTTTCGCGTGGTATATGTTCACCCATTAGTGTACTCCGCGATCGTCTTGTTTTCTGGTTCAAATTCGGTTCCCACGAGCACGGTCGACAGCTTCCGCCGTGCTCGAAATAGCATCGTCTTCGTCGCGCCGCGGGAATGCCCCACGACTTCGGCAACTTCGCCGACCGACATATCCTCGACGTAGTACAGCCACAAGGCCGTTCGCTGCCGCTCACTGAGCACCTCGTCGGCCAGTTCCCACAGCCGCCGGCGGCTTTCCTGCTCGGCCACGATTCGGCCGGGCGGTGGCGCGCCGCCCTCGGCAAACTCCAGCATTGGGGAATCGGCCACCGGTTGCCGCTTGCGTTGCCGATTGATGCTCAGTCGCCGGGCGATCGTGAATAGCCACGTTGCCAGCCGTGCCGTGGGCCGATAGCGGTGCAGGTTGCGATACGCGCGAACGAACGTGTCCTGCACCAGATCTTCGGCCTCTTCCGTGCTCGTCCAGCGGCGAAGGAAGTGCAACAGCGGCACCTGGAACCGCCGAACCAACTCCTCGAAGCTGGCCGTGCAGCCTTCTTGGGCACGGCGGGCGAGTTCCTCGTCGCTGGGTGCCTTGGCCATAGGACCGGGCGGCATGTTCACTCACCTTGCTCCGGCTTCGCTTGTTTCTTCCACGCCTGTTCGAGCATCTTCAGCACCACGTCGGCCGACGCTTTCCAACCGACCGTTACCGTTTTGTCTTCCGAGGTGACTTCGATCCCGTCGAGGAGTTCAAGC